>CANPZE010000004.1 GCA_947589315.1 uncultured Lachnospiraceae bacterium
CCAAGAAGCCCGTAGCATGGCAAAAACGGATAGTGGGGATGCCACTGAGGGCTTTCAGCTCCTCCGGTGTCTTCCCCCTCCACTCCTCTGGCATGGCGCAGACAAGCTCCGTACTCTCGCGGCTGGCCGGAACTCCCTGTACGCCGTAGCCTCCCCGCTGGGAGGGATATACCGCCACCTGGTAGCTGCTGCCAATGGCAAAGGCTTTCCAGGGAGCGTAGCAGGGAAGGACCAGTATAGTTCCATCGCTTTCCTTCATAGCCTTTTCTACGATTACCCGGGCCCGGCTGATCCCCTGGATATTCTCAAAATAATTCTCCAGAATCCTCCTGGCAAACGCTACGGCCTCCCAGAAACGGTCATCACAGGATTCCTGGCTGTCCCAGCCGGGATTAAACTGGCTCACGATCTTTGCCAGCATATTTTCACATCCTGTATTGTCAGATTCGTCCAGAGGCTGGATAAACTGCTCGTCAAAACGCCGGGCAGACTCCTTATCCAAAATATACTCCCCATATTCTCTCCAGAGCAGGCCAAAGGCGGCATAGGGCGTCCCATTTTTTCTGATCTCTTTATCCTCCTGATGGTGGTCAAACCGGCCTCTCCCAATGTCATAGACGATCCCATCAAAATCCTGCGGCACCTGCAATCCTCTCTGTATCTGGATCCCCGGCTTCAGAATCTGTAAAAGCGCCGTAGAAAATACATCGTCTGCATGGAAGCTGCTTCCATGGGTAAAGCCCCGCTCTGGCAGCTCTGGCTTATTGCGTAGTATATTTTTATTATCCATCCTCGTCTCCATTTCTATCCAAAACATACAAATAGGAAAAATATCATATATGGCTGACAGATATTCCCTTGCATAATAGTTCTGTTTGGTGTATATTAATAATATATTATATGGTTTTCAAAACTATGTTATATATTATTTCTTATCACGTGTAGCATATATAAGGAGGTATCCTATGAAAAATCAGAACAATGCCCCAAGTACCGGTATCCCCATTTCCTCTTCCCGCCCTTTCCGCCTGAAAGAGCCCGGCAGCGCAATTACCCACTTTATCGGAATGGCGTCAGCTACCCTGGCGGCTCCTTTCCTGCTGCAAAAGGCGGCGGTACATTCTGATCCTGTTTTCTTTATGGCGGCTTTGCTTTTTATCACCAGCATGATCCTGTTGTATATGGCAAGCACCCTGTATCATGCCATAGACTCGAACGAGCATACCACGCTTCTGTTAAAGAAATTGGATCACATGATGATCTACGTGCTGATCGCTGGCAGCTATACCCCGATCTGCCTCTTAACCCTTTCCAGGGGCACAGGGCTTCCTATGTTTGGCATAATCTGGGGATTGACTGCTGCCGGGCTTTTACTGACCTCTCTTTGGGTTACCTCTCCTAAATGGCTGAACTCCCTCATTTACATTGGAATGGGATGGGTCTGCATCTTTGCCCTGGGAGAGATCCGGGCAGCAATGCCTTCTCCGGCCTTTGCCTGGCTGCTGGCAGGCGGAATTATTTATACAGCAGGCGGTATCCTTTACGCTTTAAAGCTGCCCCTGTTTAATTCCCTGCATAAGAACTTTGGCTCTCATGAGATCTTCCACCTTTTTGTGATGGGAGGCAGCCTGTGCCACTTTATTATGGTTTACTGTTATATCCTTTAATATTATTTCATTTCCACATTATAGATCTCGTCCACCCAACTGTAATACGGTGTGATGTCCGGAGCGATCGTCTCCATATTGATCCGGGAAGAGCTGTAGATGGAGGTGTCCCTTTGCTGGTATACCGGGATGACCACTGCCCAATCCATGATAATATCAAAGCATTGGCTGTAACCCTGTATGCTCTTCTTCAGGCCGGGCAGCCGTCCCAAGCCTTCAATGTATTCATCCAGATCACTGTCTGCAATGTGGAAATAATTTTCCTGTCTGGCCTTCTTCTTTGTTCCCAGCCCGCTGTGATACATGGAATATAAGTCTCCCTCCGGCCGGGTCTGGGCCGAGGAACACCAGAGCTGCTGCTTTCCCTTTTCCAGCATTTTGTCCACATCTTTTTGATTTTTGTCTGTGATCATTTTCAGCTTCAGACCAATCTTCTCAAAGATAGCCTCGGCATTGCTTATCAGTAAATACATATCCTGGTAATTCTCTGCATTTCTGGGAAGAACGATTGTAAAACGCCGGGCCGTATTCTCCGGCGCATCGATCACCTTCTTATTCTTCACCCGGTAACCGGCCTGTTTCAGGAAGCCCAGGGCTGCCGCTATGGAAGCCTCCTGCCGCTCCTCCAGGGTCATGTGGCTGGTATAGATCAAATTACCGTCCACATCTTCCGAATAGGCATTTTTATACTCCTCATCACTGGTCTGGGGCACGGCCCAGGAAGTATCTGCATTGGGGTAATTAATGACTTTGTCCGCTTTCCGGTAATTTCCTACCATATCATAACGCCCGGAGGCGATGACCGTTGCAAGCGCCTTTCGCAGATTCCGGGACCGGGTGCTGTCCGCCCGCCCATTCACACATACCTGGTCCGCATTGATTCCGATATACGTATAATATGGCCCGTCCACAAACCGGGTAGAAATGGTCCCGCCATTCAGCTTCCCATTAGAATTGCAGGAAAGTATATTCTCCACAGCAGCATTGCCATTTTCCAGTGAGACAATGTCCACGGTATTTTTCACTAAAGCCTCTATCTTCTCCTCTTCCCTGGCTCCATTCATTTCTTTTAACTGGATAAATGCCGTCTCGGGACAACCCAGATAATATTTGTCATTAGCTTCATAATAGACAATGCCGCTCTCATATTTAATAAATCTATAGGGACCGGCGCCAATGGCCATATCCTTCCGTTTAGTCAGCTGGGAAATATCTCCCCTGGGAAATCCAAACTGGTTATTTTCATAATCGTAGTAATCTATATTCCCATATACATGCAGCGGGCATATGGGAATATCCAGCGCTTGCAATGTGGAATAACGATACCCTTTTACAGTAACAGATACCTGGCGGTCGTCCAGGCGGGATATGCCGGAAATGTTAGAACTGGCCTTCCCTCCCTGCCTGCGGTAACGGGCAAGCCCTTTAATAGGCTCCTGCCCCAGTGTAATGTTCCCTTTATAGCTCGTGTCACAAAAAACGTACATCGAGAAAATCAGGTCATCTGCAGTAACCGGCTGTCCATCGCTGAACACCAGATCCCTGCGCAATTTAAAAGTATAAACTGTCTCATCCTTTTCTTCGCTGTAATTGATCTTCAACGCTGCCGGGGCGTAATAGAGATATTCTTCCCCATTATAATAGCGCTTCTCACCGCGGATCCCCTTACAGACCACAGCGCCTTCCCGGTCCATCGTCAGCAGGCTCAGCTGTGTCAGTCCCACCGCCTTTTCATTATCTTCTGACAAGGGCGCAAATGGGTTAAATACCTTATCAAAAGAAGAAACTCCAATCTCCAGGGGCACATCTGATCTGTTGTTTCCTTTTCCAGATGCCTGCGTGTTCCCTGTCACGGTCACTGCCACCCCTCCCGTTGCTGCAGAAGACGCCGTTGCCTCTGCCTGCTTTTTATCCTTATTGCCCCTGGTACAGCCAGTCAATGCGGCAGCCGCCACCAGCGCCGCCATGGACAAGGCCAGCGGTGCGGCAAGCCAATATTTTTCTCTGCGCTTCATATCTATATCCCTCCATCTTTTACGGACGATCCTATATACCCGTCAATGGAGCTATTGTACCACACATCCCTGGATTCAGCAATTCCCACCCACTAAAAAACGGGACGGTGTCCACACAACACACCGTCCCAAGGTACAATGAGAAAGAGAGGATTATTCACAATATCATATTGCTCTCTTATCCCTTTACACCGCCCAGAGAAACTCCGGCTACAATGTACTTTGACAGGATCAGATATGCAATAATCAATGGAATAACTGTGATAAATAATCCCATGTAAACTACACCATAATCAATCAGGAACTGATCCGATGTGAGCATCTGTACAAACATGGGAAGAGTCTTTTTAGACTCTGATGTGATCAGGATCGAAGGAGTAAACAGGTTATTCCACTGTGCGATAAACTGGAATATTGCCTGTGTTGCCAATGCAGGCTTCAGCAAAGGAGCCACAATCGTATTAAAGGTTCTGAACTCCCTGGCGCCATCGATCCGGGCCGCTTCAATCATCTCAATGGATAACGTACTCTCCATATACTGCTTCATAAAGAATACTACCGTTGGGGCAGCGGCACAAGGAATGATCAGAGATAAATAATTATCTACCAAGTTCAGTTTTAACATAAACTGATAAAAACCAATAATCGTAATCTGGTTGGGGATCATCATAATACCCATGATAAACGCCCATGCAAACTTTCTTAATCTGAACTGATATACATGAATCCCATACGCTGTCATTGCAGATATGTATACAGACAGGAAAGTTCCCGGTAACGAGATCAACAGGGAATTCCCCATTGCCTTCCACAAAGTGATCTGCATGCCAGACTGCTTCTTCATCAAGTTAGTCCAGTTCTCCACAAATTTACCGCCAGGAATGAGCGAGACGCCCATCTGGATCGCATCCGAAGATCTGGTGGCGTTCATTGCCATCAAAACGAATGGAATCAAACTCAGTATACAAAAGAAAATACATACTATATTGCGGAATAATTTTTGTCTGAAAAGTGCGGCAGAATAGCTCTTTAAGCTTTTCGCATTCGCTGCCGTACTTCCAGGCACTGGCTGCGTTTTTGCCATATCATGCACCTGCCTTTCTTTCAAGTTCCATTCTCTCTTTCCTCTCCTTCTTCAGACGCTTCTCTTCCTTATCTCCCATAGTAGCAAAGAAGATCAGGCTGATACAGAGAGTTACAACAAACAGGAATGCAGATACTGCTGCTGCCTTACCCACATTATTACTGTACAATCTCATAATATACATGGTAAGCGTTGTGGAATTATCACCAGGCTGGCCGATAAAGCCCGTCTTGCTTTTATTGAACAGCGCCGGAATATCATACATCTGCAGACCGCCAATAGCCGATGTGATCAATACATACATCAGAATCGGTTTCAACAGAGGTAACGTGATCCGGAAGAACTTATTCTTCCCATTTGCGCCATCAATATCCGCCGCCTCATAAAGGCTGGGATCAATTCCCAATACACCAGAAATCAAAAGCAGAGAAGTATTACCATACCACATCCAGAACAGGATATAGGAGATCACTCCTCTGGTTCCTGCGATACTGGTCATAAAGTTAAAATTCTTACTAATAATACCAAGATGCCTTAACGTCTGGGTAACCGGACCGTATTGGGAAAACATCGCATTAAACAATACAGATACGGATGCCGCTGTAATAACGCTGGGCAGATAAATGATCACCTTATAGGCGCCGGTCGCCTTTAATTTCACTTTTGTATCTGACAGCCATGCCGCCAAAAGCAAGGAAACAATAATCTGAGGGATGAAGTTCCCTACCCACATGATCAAGGTATTGCCCAGATAATGAATGGCATATGCCTGCTCGCCCTTTGCCAGGCCAAATATCGTCTGAAAATTTTGCAGGCCGCCAAATTCAATGGTCTCCTTTAAATTTCTTTTCGTATATAGCAATGTGCTGTAATAAAACGTGTTTAACAAGGGCCAAAACTGAAAAAACAGATAAACCAGGAAAAACGGCGCAATAAAGAAATATCCATATCTTCCGTATTCCACGGTCCTCTTATGCTTCTTTCCGCTTTTCATCTAACCGCTACACTCCTTTCTTCTCCCACATGCCAGTTTACAGATTCCCTCCTGCCATCCAAGACAGCCTTCCGGCAGATCCAAATACTTTGTTAAAAAACTGCTTCCCTCTTGCAATAGAAGGAAGCAGCCCAAAATAACTTTCCGTATGATTTTAAAGATGCAAAATCATAGTTCCCCCACCGAATGACATATTCTTTTGTTATTCAGCAGACAGATAATCATAGGTATCGTGAACAGCAGCCTTAAATGCAGCGATAGCATCTTCCTCACTTACATTGCCATTTACATACTCCTTAACCTGAGTATCCCACAGAGAATTGATGGTCTGATCCTCAGCAGTGGATGTAGATGCATCAATACCGTCTGCCAGCGGCAGGTAGAATTCCATAAAGTTCTGGTCTCCATATACATACTCGCAAGTGGATTTACCCTTCATGATCTCCTTAACTGCCTCTGTGTTGTTGACAAAGTCAGAGTTCAGCTTATTGATCTTAACCATAGAATCTTTGTCACATGCAAAGTATTTAATAATACTTGCTGCCAATTCAGGATCAGCGCAGCCTGCCGTTGCTGCCAAACCTGTACCGCCCCAATAGAACTGCTGAGGTCCGGGTACCAGGATCGTGTTCTCTTTCCAGGAATCCTTCAGGCTCCAATAGGTGTACCAAGGGCATCCTGTAAATGCAACAGCTGCATTTGTATTCTTGCCATCACCCTCTTTGTTAGACTCCCAGTCAGTAGTCCACTGCTCGGTATTGTAAGTCAGGTCTCCGTCAAAGAGCTGCTTAGCAACCTTCATATACTCATTCATGTTCTCATCAACTGTGATCACATCGTTGTCATCATACCAACCAGTTGTACGGGAATTGGAGAATACGCGGAAGATATCGGTATAACCGGAAAGAAGTTTTACCTTACCTTTACCAGCTTTGTTTACCTTCTCAGCAGCCTTAACAATCTTATCCCAGCTGGAGAAATACTTCTTCTGCAGTTCATCTGCGTCTGTTGTTCCCAGATACTTCTTAGCCAGGTCGGCACGGATCTGCCAGCTGCCGGGAGTTGCCTGCCAGAAGAATGCTTTCTGATTGCCATCTGCGTCAGTACTAAGATCCTTAGTGTACTGATACATATTAGCTACGTCTCCGTCTGAAATGCCCAGGTCATTTGCGCTTAACAGATACTCGCTGTTGACATACTTCAAAACGTAATCAACCTCAAGTCCCATCAGATCAGGATACAGAGAATTGCTCTCATCACTCAGGATCTCGTCTACTTTTGTCTGATAGTAATCAGAACCACCCGTATTTACGAATACAATTCTGCTGTATGCATCGGGATTGTCCTTTTTGAAGGGGCCATCCAGGATTTTCTGGATGTCGTCATTCCATCCCCAGATCACGAATGCATCCTCAGCATCAGCATCACCGCTTACCACATTCTCAGGCGGTGCAGATGTCTCTGCCGCAGAACTTGCCTCATCGCTTGTCACAGTGCCTTGGTCTGTTGCAGTATCCTGCTTGCCAGAATCTGCTGAATTACCACAGCCTGCCAGCATCGTTGCGGTCATTGCAGTACATAAAAGTACGCTCAACACTTTTTTTCTCATAAAAAACCTCCTCTAAAAAATTGAATTGTTGCTGTGTGGACAGTATGATACAACCAATTTGCTGTCTCACTGTTACCTTTTTATATTTTACTGCCTGGGCAGTAGAAATACCATAATTCAAAAAACATTTTCTATTTTTACATTTCTTTTACGTAAATGATTACGTATCTGAGTTAGAAAAAATGTATCCGATCGTCAGGAATTTTTTTAATTTTTCTTAATTACTTCCTTTGGGACACACTTACTAAATCATTTTCGTAGTAACATTATATAACATTTTGCCAAAATATACAAGTATTTTTTCAAAAAAATTATATTTATTGTCTGTTTTGTTACTATCTTATAGTGTGCCGCTCACTTTCCCACTTTCCTTCCAATCAATAAAAGTAAAAATCCATTGTAGCATAAGTCACATAAGACTTCTTCCCAACGTCAAAGGACAGGCCGGCGCATACATAATAAGCGGACAGGGCATAGCCATCCCCATCGACTGTTTCCACCAGATTGTTGTATGGCTTGGTATAATTGGTTCCCGCAGCCTTATCCGCCGTTGTGTCGTCAATCCAAAAGCTGATATATCCAAACGCATCGGCGCTTCCTGATCCATTATTTTCACCCCAGCCCATGACATATCCATAGGCAGCATCCATCCTGTCAATTAAAACAGTTCCGTCCGGGTCTGTGGAGCTAATATTCCCCAGATCCCCTGCCGCTACCATCTTATCACTATGCTGCTGGGCCGTATTGCCCTTTACGCTGCACAATAGCTTAATTCCTTTGTATCTGCGGAAAGCGTTCGCCAGCTCCGGCATCTGGGTTATCACGGCGCTGACGCTCTCGGAAGTATAATTACACTTCTGAGGATACAAAACATCATCTAAATCGTACTGGGCATTAAAGACCTGTACACCATAGGTTCCCCCGTCTCCCTGGAAATCAATATAGGCAATCACTATTGCGCTTCCCGTATTGTACTTATAGGCGGCGTTGTATCCCTCCCCTAAGTTTTCAAATCCTTTCCCCTTCAAAGTGGAGGCATCGTCTCCCGCAAATACCAGGCTCTCGTAGGAAAAATACCGGGAAATGGTACTCATTCCCACTACCTGGTCGCCGGAAAAATGGACTAACATATAGTTTCTGTAATCATTGGAAGGGTTATATACAAACGTATCAAAGCCCTGGGGCGACTTCTCCTGCCTTATGGGCTGGCCGATGCTTCCCTCTACCTGCCCTTTGCTCATCCCCAGAGTGACCTGCATCTTGCCTACAGTTATGCTGTCTGCAGGGCTGGCCGGCATATCCTCCACAATGGTAGAAGTAGTTCCCGGATCTGCCGATGGGGAGGGAGCAGCCGTGCTCCCTGGCTTCGCCGTAGAACCAGGCTGGGAGGAGCTTCCGGGAGATGCACTGGAACCAGGCTGGGGGCTTACGTCTAAATTGGGATTTGTCCCGCCGCCCTCCGATGACTTAGGCCCTACAACAAGATGACAGACATATTTTTTCCCTGCCGATCTTGCTATGATCTTAGCTTTCCCTTTCTTTTTGCCCTTAACCAGCCCCTTTTTGCTCACCGTAGCTACTTTTTTATTGGAGCTGCTCCATTTTACCTTCTTACGGCTGTTCTTTAATTTTAATTTTACCTTTTTCCCCACAGCAATCCTGGCATGGGTCTTGTTAAGCGCCGGCTTCTTTTTCTTGGCGGCCAAAACATGTCCTGCCCCTGCTCCCGACAGAAGCAGAGCTGTCACGCACAGAAGCGCTGTCAATCTTATAAATACCCTTTTTTTCATATTCAATCCATATCCTCCCTTTAATAAAAGTAAAAGTCCATGGTGGCATACGTTACATACGTCTTCTTGCTGGTGTCAAAGGACAGGCCGGCGCATACATAATAAGCGGACAAGGGATCGTCCTCCCCATCGACTGTTTCCACCAGATTGTTGTATGGCTTGGTATAATTGGTTCCCGCAGCCTTATCCGCCGTTGTGTCGTCAATCCAAAAGCTGATATATCCAAACGCATCGGCGCTTCCTGATCCATTATTTTCACCCCAGCCCATGACATATCCATAGGCGGCATCCATCCTGTCAACTAAAACGGTACCGTCCGGGTCTGTGGAACTAATATTTCCCAGATTGCCTGCCGCTACCATCTTATCACTGTGGGCCTGGGCTGTAGTCCCGCGCACAGTACACAGCAGATTGATCCCTTTATACCTCCGAAAGGCATTGACCAGCTCTGGCATCTCCTTTACAACGGAGCTGCACGTTTCGGAAGTATATGTGCAATCCTGGGGCCGCAGTACGTTATCCAGAGAATACTGGCTGGCAAAGATCTGAATGCCATATACCTTCCGGTCTCCCTGCTGATCTACATAGGCAATCACGTTTGCGCTATTGCCAGTATATTTGTAAGCTGCATTGTAACCATATCCCAGCCCGGTAAAGCCTTTTTGTGATAAAGCGCTGACATCATTTCCTGCAAATACCAGATCTTCGTAGGAAAAATACCGGGAAATGGTACTCATTCCCACTACTTTATTATCGGAAAAATATACCAGCATATAGTTTCTATAATCCGAAGAAGGATTATAGACATATGTATCAAAGCCCTGGGGCGACAATTCTTTTCTCAGCGGTTCTGTCCCCACACTGGCAGCTACCTGTTCACTGGTCATGCCTAAGGTGATCTGCATACGCCCTACTGTTAATGTATGGGACGGACTGGCCGGCATATTGTCCACAATGGTAGAACTGCTTCCCGGAGCAGCCGTTGTGCCTGGGCCCTGTGTAGTACCCGGTTCTGAGGAAATCTGGGGCGTTGATGTGTTCCCCGGTTCTGAGGAAGTCTGAGGCGCCGATGTGTTCCCCGGTTCTGAGGAAGTCTGAGGCGCCGATGTGTTCCCCGATTCTGAGGAAGTCTGGGGCGCTGATGTGTTCCCCGGTTCCGAGGAAGTCTGGGGCGCTGATGTGTTCCCCGGTTCTGAGGAAGTCTGGGGCGTTGATGTGTTCCCTGGCGCTTCAGACATTTTCGGTGTATTTGCCGGCTCCGGCGAAGGCGAATAAGAGGCCTGAGGGGCTCTCGTATTGCCCGGCTGCCTAGTTGGCTCTGCTCCAGTCTCCAACGGCGCCTGCGTAGCGCCTCCTCCGTTCGATCCGGATTGGATGACTTTTACCTTGCAGACATATTTCTTCCTGCCGGATCTCACAATGATCTTGGCCTTTCCGGCCTTTTTGGCCTTTACCAATCCTTTTTGATTCACTGTGGCTATCTTTTTATTGGAGCTGCTCCATTTTACCTTCTTCCGGCTGTTTTTCAGTTTTAATTTAACTGTACGCCCCTTTTTTATAGTCACCTTTGTCTTATTTAATGACGGTTTCTTTGCTGCAAGAGCATAGCTTATACCGCTTCCCGATAAAACAAGGGCAATAGCGCATACCAGTACGATCAGTCTGCTATGTGATCTTTCTTTCATTCTCTGTATGCCTCCCTTATATATCCTATTTCTCCTAAAATCCCCAGAAATCTAAGGTTGCGTAGGTGACATGTCTGGTGCTGCTGTTATAGGCGAATCCTCCGCAAATATAATACCTGGGTAAATTAGATCCATCCGGATCCTGGGTGCGGATCATATTATTATAGGCCTTGGTATAATTTGTATTTTCTGCCTTGGTTCCCGTGGTATCATCAATCCAGTCACTCACATAGCCAAATGCATCCACACTGCCAGAGCCAATATTTTCTCCACCGAAATACACTTCCCCATAGGCCGCATCCATCCGCTCTAACATGCTCCCGTCCGAATCGCTTGTATCAAGGGTTCCAGTGCTGACCATCTTGTCGCTATGGGCCTGGGCCGTATTCCCCTGTATTGTACACATGACTTTGATTCCCTTATATCTCCGGAAAGCATTGACCCATTCCGGCAGCTGGCGGGCCATACCCGATGCAATTTCACTGGTATATGTACACTGTTTTGGCAGCATAAGGTCATCCAATTTGTATTCTGAAGAAAATACCTGAATCCCGTAAACCCCATTGCTGCCTTGTTTATCCACATACATGAATACATAAGCATCAGAGGTAACCGTCTTATATGCATTAGTATAGCTGTATCCCAGAGAGGAATATCCTTTATTGCTTATATTATCATTACTTTGAACCACCGATCCATAGGAAAAGCTGGAAGAAATGGTTGCCATTCCCACTACCTTCCCACCGGCAATATACACATGAAAATATTCCTGATAATTATTGTTATTATAAACATATGCGGTAAATCCCTGCGGCATAGAGATCTGGTAACTGGGCATGCCAAGATTGGCTGTTACTGTACTCTCCTTCTGCCCCAGCGCCACCTGACACTCTCCCACGGTCAGCTTATCATCGCTCACCCCTTCCTCCGGTATCGGAGTTGGTGTGGGTGTCGGCGTTGGCGTTGGTGTTGGTGTCGGTGTTGGTGTTGGCGTTGGTGTTGGTGTCGGTGTCGGTGTCGGTGTTGGTGTCGGTGTTGGCGTTGGTGTTGGTGTCGGCGTTGGTGTCGGTGTTGGTGTTGGCGTCTTTGTCGGTGTTGGCGTTGGTGTCGGCGTAGACGTCTTTGTTGGTGTTGGCGTCTTTGTCGGCGTTGGTGTCGGTGTCGGCGTAGACGTCTTTGTTGGTGTTGGCGTCTTTGTCGGCGTTGGGGTCGGTGTCGGTGTTGGTGTTGGCGTCTTTGTCGGCGTAGACGTCTTTGTTGGTGTTGGCGTCTTTGTCGGCGTAGACGTCTTTGTTGGTGTTGGCGTCTTTGTCGGCGTTGGTGTTGGCGCCGATGTCGGCATCTCCTCATTTTGTATCACAATTCCGTCTGAACACAGATAATATTCCTGTTGCGATGCACTGTCTACAATCTTCACATATACCACATTTTCCCTCCCTGTAAGTACAAAGGGCTGGGTATATGTAGTCCAGACAATGCCGGTACTGCTCTGTAATTCTTCCCTGGTATAGGCCCTGGTATTTCCCGACATATCCAAATAATAATATACCTGGGCATTAATGATATTGCACTCTATTGTTATCTTCGTAGAGGGCGCTTTATATAATCCAAAGGTAATGTTTTCCAAAAGCCTTTCCCAGAAATTAGCCTCATCCAGTACAATCCTTCCCGGATCCTGAACGGGTATGGACGTTGCTGTAGGCATTGGAGAGGAAGAGTCTTCCGGAATACCTGCGGACGGCAAAGCATCTGTCTCTCCTGGTGTCGCAACCGGCGTATTCACTGGCTCTGAACTAACAGTTGCCGTAGGCTCCGGGGCGGAGGATTCCATTGGAGATCCGGCAGGCTCCGGACTCACAACAGATGTAGCTCCTGGCAAGACAGACGCATCCGGCGTCTGTATCGGTTTAATCTCCGGACTGGAAGAGGGCAGCGGAATCTCTGTGGATATTGGAGAGGCATCTGCTTCTGTCTGCTTTCCTTTCTTTTGTTTAACCACAACACGGCACACATACTTCTTCCCTGCCGACTTAGCTGTGATCTTAGCCTCTCCTGCCCGTACTCCAGTCACAACCCCCTTCTTGCTGACTGTTGCAACTTTCTTTTTGTTACTGGACCATTTTACCTTTTTGCGGGTATTTTTCAGGCGAAGTTTCACCTTTTTCCCGGCAACAATGTTAACTGATTTCTTGTTCAGCGCAATTTTCCCTGCGCCCATAGCCTGTATCGGCTCCAACACTCCCGGCAACAGTAACGATAAGGCTGATACGATGGCAACAGCCTTTACTTTTGTAACCTTTTGTTTTTTCATACTAATCTCCATGCCTCCTTTGACGGCCCAACCTTCTATTCTTTTAGAAATGCAAAGGGATCCGATGGGTCGCTATGCAAAAATGCGGTCATCAGATACGCTCCTCGAATAGATACTAACTCCTCTCTTAAAATACGGCGTACTTCATTCCTGTCTGCCAGTAATACCTGGATATCTTCCGAGCTTTCATTCGCTTCCACGGAAACCTTCCCTTCCCCATAGCCGAACACAGTCACATCACATTCATCGGACATCCCCTGATTCTGTATCCGGGGACGCAAATGATCCTGGCTATATCCCTGAAAGGGAACAAAGCGCAGCCCGGTCTCTTCCTTCATCTCCCGCAAAGCCGCCTCCCATGGAGTCTCTCCTCCATCGATCAGGCCTGCCGGCAATTCATAGATATAGGCATTCACCGGGTAACGAAACTGGCGGACAACCACCAGACGGCTGGGATCATCCCGCAGCACGGAATAGATCACCACTCCATCAGCCTGAAGCCTGCCTGTCTGATACATCAGCCCCCCTTCTTCTCTTCGTGTCGCAAAATAGTAAGGAAAATGTGTGCCATCCCTTCGGACAGCATCAATCTCATACATATTCAAAAACTTGTTGTCTGTCTGCCTCCGCAATCCATTGCCATATGCTTCCGGCATATCATTCCCCTCCTGTCTCCTTGACAATATCCTCAAAGCGGCCGGAGCAGGCCTTCAGCAGGTCCTGTGGCTTCAGGAAAATCTGCTCTCCCAGCCTTCCGCCACTAATGATCATTTCTTCCAGCTGCTCGGCGCTATTGTGGATCACCGTGGGATACTGCTTCTTCATCCCTATGGGGGTACAGCCTCCCCGGATGTATCCTGTGACCTGATTGATCTCCTTAACCGGCAAAAGCTCAATGCTCTTCTCCCCTACTGCTTTTGCCGCCTTTTTCCGGTCCAATTCCCTATCTACAGGAAGGGCAAATACATAATACTTTCCGCTTTTGCCTGTAGTGACCAGCGTCTTAAAGCTGATCTCATAGGGTTGCCCCAACTGGTCTGCGATCACCATTCCATCAATAAAGTTGTCACATTCATAGCGGTTTAAGCGATAAGGGATCTTCTGCCTGTCCAGAATCCGCATTGCATTGGTTTTGATCTCTTTGCCCATGTCAGCTCCACCCCTGATCGTATTATTATCATGCACTGAAAAGTCTTACTTACATATTATATTATATCACTGATATTTGCAAAAAAATTTTCCACAATTATCCACTAATATTTTTATGGAAAAACACCATAATAATACTGCTACTAAAAATCCATGCGGATAGAGGTGTCTATGCGCAACACAGAAAAGAGGTATCATTATGGCAAAGAATACTACTTCTAATACTTCAAGCTCTAACAGCACAAGCAACACATCCAATGCTTCCAGAAATGCTAGCAATGCATCTAACACAAGCAACACCAGCAAGAACGCTAGCAATATGTCCAACACAAGCAATGCCAGCAAGAATGCCAGCAATGCTTCCAAGAACAAAGCAAACAACGCCAGCAAGAATGCTTCTAAGAATTCTTCTAACTCTTCTGACTGCTACTAATCTGGAAGCTGTTTCCGAACAGAGTACCCTGCATAAGGTACTCTGTTTTACATAATCTGCTCATAGGAGATGGACCACTATGCGTTTTAAAATCATTTCAAATAATGCGCTCTCTGCTTATCTCAACAGAAAGGATGTATTACTGGTCGACTTGCGCAGCCGGGAAAGCTATGATCAGGGACATATCCCGGGCGCTGCCTGGATGGACTGGGAAAATATCGAAGAGGGGCTGAAAGAACTTTCTGCAGATTTTCCTTCCCATAAACTGCCTTTTCACTGGTTGATACTATACTGTGACTATGGTAATATCAGTCTGGTGACAGCCCGGGACCTGGCGCGCCTGGGATATCCTGTGATCAGCCTGAACGGCGGCTTCCACCAATGGAATGGGCCTGTTACCTCAGAAATACGCCAGGAAGCAGCAAATTCCAATAGTAAATTGGAGCCGGAAATGATATAATCGAATACGGCAGCCTCAAAGTACAAGGATCGACCCCTGTCTGATATTTACTGTGATAGCCTGGCTATTTGGACGCATATAATCCACTGAGGGGGAAAATACATATGGAAACATTATCAAATATTCTTTCAGCTATTGACAGCTTCGTATGGGGGCCGGTAATGCTGGCTCTTTTAATAGGGAGCGGGATCTTTCTTACGGTCCGCACCAGAGCATTATGCTGGCGAAATCTTCCCTATGCTTTGAAAAGCGTATTGAGCAAAGAAGCCCGGCAAAAGAAGGGCGCGGGCGATGTCTCGCCTTTTTCCGCATTGACCACTGCTCTGGCGGCCACGATCGGCACTGGTAATATCGTAGGCGTGGCTACTGCTATGGTGGCCGGCGGACCGGGGGCGTTGGTCTGGATGTGGATATCTGCCGCCTTTGGCATGACCTCTAAATTCAGTGAATGCATGCTGGCCAGCAAGTATCGGGAGGTCAACCAGCAGGGTGAAATGTCCGGCGGGCCCATGTATACAATGAAAAAAGGGTTAAAGCATAAAAAGCTGGGGGCTTGTCTGGGATGGTGCTTCGCCTTATTTGCCGTGCTGGCCTCCTTTGGCATCGGTAACCTGACCCAGGCCAATTCCATTTCCTCTGCCCTACATACTACCTTTCAGATACCGGTCTGGAGTACCGGCCTTGTGATCACTCTTCTGGCATTGGCCATCATTATCGGGGGGATCAAATCTATTTCCAAGGTTTCCCAGGTGATCGTCCCGGTGATGGCAGTATTCTATATGATCGCAGGCCTTACTGTCATTATAGGAAATATCCATAACCTTCCTGCGGGTATCGCTGCAATTTTTAAAATGGCATTTTCCATGAAGGCCGTGGGAGGAGGGCTGTGCGGAAATGTAGTCGCTTCCATGAGCCAGGCCCTCCGTTTCGGTATTGCCCGGGGGATCTTCTCCAACGAAGCCGGCATGGGATCCGCAGCTATCACTGCGGCTGCCGCCACTACAGAAGATCCGGTGAGCCAGGGCTATATCAATATGACAGGAACTTTCTGGGATACTATTGTCGTGTGCACGATTACCGGTCTCTGCATTGCCAGCTCTGGCATGCTGGGAAGTACAAGCCTTGCTGCCAGCGGCGCCTACACTGCCGGGGAAGGGGAGCTTCATATTTCTGCCTCCCGGACAGATTCCCCGGAAACCACCCTGACCGATTATACAGTATCGGTTGCGGAAAAAGGAATTGTTATGACCTCTCTTTCCGACCAGTCTAAAGTCTATTTAACTGCTTCCCAGGATAAAGGGGCTCTCACAGCGCAAAATATCCCTTCCGGAGAGTGGACTGATACGGATGGCAATCTTTATGTCTTCTCACCAGAGGGCAGCTATCAGTATTATGAACTACTGACAGGATCTGCCCTTACGATTGCTGCCTTTCAGACAGTCCTTGGAAGGCCGGGGGGATGGCTGGTGTGCATCAGCATCGTCCTTTTTGCCTTTTCTACCATCCTGGGCTGGGAGTATCAAGGGGAAAAGGCCCTGGAATACCTGTCCGGTACCCATCGATACAACATCATTTACCGAATCTTATTTTCGGTCATTGCTTATGTTGGAGCTACTACTACATTACAGATCGCCTGGAGCTTCTCCGACATTGCCAATGCATTAATGGCGCTGCCAAATCTTATCTGCTTATTGGCATTGAGCGGAGTAATATCTGGTGAGATCAATCGTTTTCAGGAGGTAATCAAAAGAACAAATGAATAGCTTTCTATTTAGCCTGAACGCCACCGTTCCCGTCTTTGCACTGATGGTTCTGGGGCATTTCTTTAAACGAATCCAGCTGATAAATGATAACTTTGCTGCCAATGCCAATAAATTTGTATTTAAGATCTGCCTTCCCTGCCTGGTATTCCAGGATCTGGCAGGCACTAACATCCGGAAGAATTTCGATCTTCCCTATGTCGGCTTTTGCTTTTTCTCCACGCTGGCCTCCATTCTGGCAATCTGGATACTGGCCAAAAGGTGCATGAAGGACCGCAGCGAGGTGGGGGCCTTTGTGCAGGGGGCTTACCGCAGCAGCGCAGCGATCCTTGGGATCGCTCTGATCCAGAATATTTACGGGAACAGCGGAATGGCGCCTTTGATGATCATTGGCTCCGTCCCTCTGTACAATATATTTGCTGTAATTATCTTGACCCTGGAAAGTAATAGCAGCCAGCTGGCAGGGAACCGCAGCCAGATCCGCGCCGCCTTTGTTAATATCCTGAAGAATCCTATCATTATCGGCATTGCCCTGGGGCTGCTGGCTTCTCTGGTGAATCTGAGGCTGCCGGAAATGATAAATAAGACGGTCAATAATCTGGCCGTTATGACTTCTCCATTGGCTCTGATCTCTATCGGCGCCACTTTTGAGGGGCGTAAGGCTCTGGCAAAGAAAAAGCCTACCGCTGTTGCTTCTTTTCTGAAGCTGGTAGGCTTATCTGCTATTTTTCTTCCCTTGGCCGTATACTGCGGATTCCGGGACCAGAAGCTGATCGCTATTGTGATCATGCTGGCTTCTCCCTGTACCCCTGCCTCTTATATTATGGCAAAGAATATGGATGGAGACGATGTGCTGGCTTCCAGTATCGTTGTATCCACCACATTGTTCTCTTCTATTACGCTTACCTTCTGGATCTTCCTGATGAAGTGGCTGGAATTGATCCAGTAGTCCTCACGGTGCTATGAATTCATGGATGCCAGCAGCGCTGCAATATCCTCCGGCGACATAATCTTGTTGGGGTCATCGCTAATGGGCGGTACGACAGGCTCCGGCTCTGGAGGCTGCTCTGCTTCTGGCGAAGGCTCCTGGGAAGCGGCTGTCTCCTGCTTCTCTTCCGGGACAACATCCTCCTCAAAAAGTTCCGGCAGCTTCATATTGGTATTTTCTTCTCTGCTATTTTCTGACTGTAATGCCCTTTCTTTCAGATACTCCAATGCAGTCTTATGTACTGGCGGCTTCTGCGGGTCTCCTGCCTTTCCGGGCTCAGGCTGCCTTTCCGGCACGGGTTCCTGAACGGCTTCCGGCTGAATCTGGGGTATTGGCTCTGGGATCGGCTCTGGCTCAACCTGAGGCATTGGCTCCGGTATCAGTTCCGGCTCTGGCTCAACCTGAAGCATCGGCTCCGGTATCAGTTCCGGCTCCGGCTCAACCTGAGGCATTGGCTCCGGTATCAGTTCCGGCTCTGGCTCAACCTGAGGCATTGGCTCCGGGATCGGCTCCGGCTCAACCTGGGGCATCGGCTCTGGGATCGGCTCTGGCTCAGCCTGAAGCATTGGCTCCGGCTCAACCTGAGGCATCGGCTCCGGCTCAGCCTGAGGCATTGGCTCTGGCTTAATCTGAGGCATTGGCTCCGGCATTGGCTCTGGGATCGGCTCCCGGATCATTTCCGGCGCCGGCGCCGCTGCTGCCATTGCTGCCGGCCGGGATGCAATTTCCTCCAGCCGTCCCTCTATGACGCCCAATCTTTCCAACTGATCCCGGGAAAGCGCTGTCACATCTTCCCCGTTTTTGCGGCTGGCGTCTGTTATCTGGCTTATTCCCTCCGCTGTATGGTCCAGCTTTTCCGTTATAGTCTCCAGGATCCGGATCAGATCTTCCCTGTCATTCTCCAGGATCCGGATCATATCCTCCCTGTCCGTTTCCTGATCCAGATGGACACTTTCCTGCAAACGCTTAATGGAAACATAAAGCCCCTTTTCCAGCTTGATCTGTTCAGACAATTTGCTCTCCAGCAAATGCAGCAGCTTCTCATTATATTCCCGCTGCCGATCCTCTTCTTTCTTTTGTATGCCCTGAATGCTCCGAAGGATCCCATCTGCTACAAAATAAGTACAGATCACTACCACCACTGCTAATATGGTACCCAATATCACTCCCTGGACAGAGCCGGAAAAGGTAGTGTGGAATACCACTTCCGCCATAATGCCTGCGACCCAGACAACGATAGCCATTATAGTCGTCTTATCTATTTCCATAACCATTTCCCCCTAACGAATTACAACGAAGAACTATTCAGATACTCCTGCTGATACGGCGTCAGTTTATCAATATCTTTCCCCAGGAAACGAAGCTTCCGGTATGCCACCTCCATATCAACCTCACGCGGTACATCAATCAGCCTCTCCTGCAGATTCTTCTCATGCTCCACTAAATATTTAGCGCTGAGGGCCTGGATGGCAAAGCTCATATCCATGATCTCCGCCGGATGGCCATCCCCGGCCGCCAGATTTACCAGGCGCCCTTCCGCCAGTACATAAATCCATTTCCCGTTGGGCAGCTGATAGCCCATGATATTCCTGCGCATTTCCTGCCGGTCCACTGCCAGCTCCCGCAGGCGCTTCATATCGATCTCCACATCAAAATGTCCGGCATTGCACAGGATAGCCCCTTCCTTCATTTCCATAAAATCTTCTTCATCGATCACACCGGCGCAGCCTGTCACTGTCACAAAGAAATCCCCCTGACGGGCGGCTTCTTTCATGGGCATTACCTCAAAACCGTCCATGACTGCCTCAATCGCTTTCACCGGATCGATCTCTGTTACGATCACTCTGGCTCCCAATGCCTTTGCCCGCATGGAAACACCTTTACCGCACCAGCCATAGCCGGCTACCACTACAATCTTACCTGCCACGATCAGATTTGTAGTCCGGTTGATCCCATCCCAGACAGACTGCCCGGTCCCGTATCGATTGTCAAAAAGATGCTTGCAGTCTGCATTGTTCACCATGACCATAGGAAATTCCAGTTCCCCTGCCGCCGCCATTGCCTGCAGCCGGATGATCCCTGTAGTAGTCTCCTCGCAGCCCCCGATCACATAGGGGATCTGGTCCCTTTTGCCGGTATGCAGCATATGTACTAAATCTCCTCCATCATCAATAATGATATTGGCCTGGTGGGAAAGCACCTCTCCAATATGCTCCTCATACTCTGCCTGGGTGGCATCATACCAGGCATATACATTAAGGCCGGCCTCCACCAATGCTGCTGCCACATCATCCTGTGTTGACAGGGGATTGCTCCCTGTAACGTACATTTCTGCCCCGCCCGCTGCCAGTACTTTACATAAATAAGCAGTCTTTGCCTCCAAATGAATGGACAGCGCGATCCGCTTTCCTGCAAAGGGCTTTGTCTGGCTGAATTCCTCCTCCAGACTGCGCAACAGAGGACAATTCCTGCGAACCCACTCGATCTTATGCGCCCCTGACGGAGCCAGACTAATGTCCCTGATTTTGCTCATATCACTTTCCTCCTGATATAGTTTACTAATATAATAATTTTATCCCCTGCGCCATGTCAAGTATCTGGGCATAGGGTCATTATTCCACATCGGCTTTCAGCGGCGGGCTACCAGGCGGCAGATAGGATTCCCCTGCCGGTAGAACTTCTCCTCATATTCCGTCATCACATTATCCGGAGCCGGGCCGTCCTTATGAAGGTCATAGCTGCATTCCTCTAAGCTCCACCCTGCCAGAGGCAGCTGTTCCAGAGAAAAATCAAAAAGGGGGCGGTTATCCGTCTTAAATTGGATGCCGCCTTCCGGGGAGAGTATCCGGCCATAACGCTCCAGAAATTGCACCGAGGTCAGCCTCCGTTTGGCATGGCGGTCTTTGGGCCAGGGATCGGAGAAATTCAGATAGATCCATTGAATCTCTCCAGGGGCAAAATACTTGTCAATATCTTCTGCATCCATGCGCAGAAACAACAGGTTGTCCCCCTCCAGCGTTTCTCTTTTGTCCAGAGCCCTCACCAGTACGCTGGAATATTTTTCTATCCCAATATAATTAACCTGCGGATGGAGACGGGCCATCTCTGTGATAAAACGCCCTTTCCCCATTCCAACCTCAATATGGATGGGATGGTCATTACGGAAATAGTTCTCTCTCCATAGCCCCCGGTAATCTCTCCCATCCTGCCCATCTGTCTGTATCGCATATTTATTGTCCAGGATCCTTTCCTGAGAACCCTTTACATTTCTGAGACGCATGTGTTGTCTTCTCCTCCGCAGCGCATATTATAATCCATCTATGATACAATCTTATTATACAAAACAAAGAGGGAAAATTCAATGTAGAGATCGATCGTTTGCCATGCCCTGCCATCGTCCCCGAAATACTTCCTGATGCTAAAAATACCGGGAAAAGCATTTCTGCCTTTCCCGGTATAAATTACCGCTGACTGGGATTTTCCTTCTATCCCTTTCTGTATTATTCGCTGATAAACCCTTTGTAATGACGTACCAGCATCTGAGACTCGATCTGTTTCAAGGTCTCGAGAATAACGCCTACAATAATAATAATGGAGGTACCGCCGAAGGATACATCGGCGCCAAATGCGCCAGAGAAGAAGATCGGTACAAATGCCACAAAGGAAAGCCCGATCGCCCCAATCATGATAACATTGTTCAATACCCTTGTCAGATAGTCCATGGTAGGCTTACCCGGACGGATACCAGGAATGAAGCCTCCCTGCTTTTTCATATTCATCGCAATCTCCTGGGGATTGAAGGTGATGGATGTATAGAAATAAGCAAAGAAGATGATCAATGCAATATAGATCACAAGTCCCAGCGTATATTTAAATTCGTTAAAGCTATCAATATTACACCATGCGCCCTGGTTGAGTACCTTCAAACATTTCTGGAGGAAGGTGGCGCCTGCTCCGGAAGCGGGCTCAACACCGGCAAACCGCGCAATAACAATAGGCATGCTGAACAAAGACCCGGCAAAGATGATCGGGATAACGCCGGCTGTGTTGACCTTCAACGGGATATGGGAGGACTGTCCCCCCACCAGCTTGCGTCCCTGCGTCTTCTTAGAATACTGTACGCTGATCCTTCTCTCACCATCGGAAAGATAGATGATAAAGATTACCATACCCACAATAATCGCAATGATCACCAGGGCGCCGATCAAACCATTTACCACATTTCCTGCGCCGGTAACATATTTTTCCGCTAATGTCCTCATATCCTCCGGCATACGGGAAACAATGTTATACAGCAGGATAATGGAAATACCGTTTCCAATTCCTTTTTCTGTGATCTGCTCGCCCAGCCACATCAGAAAACTGGAGCCGGCTGTCATAGCAACGACACAGACTGTTACTGTAGTGAAAGTCACGCCTTCCTTCAGGAAACCCTGATTTCCAAATCCGATCGCCATTGCTGCACTTTCCAGTACGGAAAGGGCAATCGTGGTATATCTGGTATACTCTGAGATCTTCTTCCTGCCCTCTTCACCATCTTTGTGCAGCTCCTCCAGCCGGGGGATCGCGATGGTAAGCAGCTGAAGGATAATGGAAGCGGTAATGTAAGGCGTAATGTTCAATGCAAAAATGGACATTTCCTCAAAGGAACCGCCAGTAAGCTGGCTAATGAAGTCCGATGCGCTCTGCTGGGAGAACCATTGGGCAACATAGTCGCCATCGACCCCAGGCAAGGGAAGCTGGCTCCCAATACGGACTATGATCAGAGCGAAAAGCGTATAAAAAATCTTCTTTCGTAAATCCTTGATTTTAAACGCATTACGAATTGTCTCAAACATTCTTAGATCACCTCAGCTTTTCCACCAAGAGCCTCAATCTTTGCAGCAGCACTCTTACTGAATGCATTCACCTGAACGGTAAGCTTCTTAGTTAATTCCCCATTTCCCAGTATCTTTACGCCATCCTTAGGATTGCTGATCACACCAGCCTCAAGAAGCGATGCTACCGTTACGACAGCGCCGTCCTCAAACTTGTTCAATTTATCTACATTGATCGCAACGATCTCCTTGGAGTTGATGTTCGTAAATCCTCTCTTAGGGATACGTCTGTACAAGGGCATCTGTCCACCCTCAAAGCCAGGGCGGGGAGCGCCGGAACGCGCCTTTTGGCCTTTATGGCCCTTGCCTGCCGTCTTGCCGTTTCCTGAGCCATGTCCACGGCCTCTTCTAAAGTTGTTACTCTGCTTGGAACCGTCTGCCGGTCTCAATTCTGATAAGTTCATTGAATATACCTCCTAAATCCCGGACATTTCTTGTCCGGCCCACTAACGAACCACAGAGCCGGAAGCTCTGCGGCAAAAAGGAACGATGCCAGATACCGCCTTCCTTTCTGCTCAGGGAAACCGGAAATTTCCCTTTGTCCTCGCTATTTGCTGCAGCCATTTCTGGCAAAAGGATCCGCCCTCCAGAAAAATATGTTTCCCCGGGCTGTATCTCCTTATATTAAATCTCTTCTACTTTTACCAGGTGCTTTACATGCCAAATCATGCCCCGCACTGCCGCATTGTCCGGCAGCTCAACAGACTTATGAAGCTTCCTCAGCCCCAGAGCCTCCACTGTTGCGCGATGTTTGGGAATGGCACCAATTGTAGATTTTACTAATGTAACCTTTAATTTACCTGCCATGATTTCCTCCATTCCGCCGTATAGAATTTTCTATATGGCCTGACCTTACAAATCCTATTAGCCCAAAAGCTCTTCTACAGAAATGCCGCGGGCTTTTGCTACCTCTTCCGGAGTCTTCAGATTCTTAAGACCCTCGATAGCAGCCAGAACGACATTCTGTTTATTATTAGAACCAAGGGATTTGGTACGGATATTCTTGTAACCTGCAAGCTCAAGCACGGCACGGGCAGGACCACCAGCGATGACACCTGTACCTTCTGGAGCTTTCTTGATCAATACAGACGCGCTTCCATACTTACCTGTGAAGTCATGGGGCACGCTGCCATTCTCATCGATAGGAACTTCCACCAGTTTCTTAGCAGCAGCTTCCTTACCCTTGCGGATCGCTTCGGGAATCTCAGTTGCCTTGCCAAGACCAACACCCACGTGTCCGTTCTTATCGCCAACTACTACTAATGCAGTAAATCTCATATTACGTCCACCCTTAACTACTTTGGTTACGCGCTTGATCGTTACCACATTATCCTCCAGCTCTAACTGGCTGGCATCAATAATTGTACGTTTCATGAGTTTTCCTCCTCTAAAATTATGAATCTTCCTGAATCTGCTTCAGGAAGCTAGAATCCTGCGGATCCCTAAAACCTAGAATTCCAATCCAGCCTCTCTTGCAGCCTCTGCCAAAGCCTTAACCTTACCCTGATAGATAAAGCCGCCACGATCAAAGACAACGGTTGTAATACCCTTATCCAATGCTTTCTTTGCGATGATCTCGCCCAGCTTTGCAGCTGCTTCAACATTGTTTGTTTTCTCTAATTCTGCTTTTACATCCTTCTGAAGAGTGGAAGCGGAAACTAAAGTATTACCAGCGGTGTCATCGATGATCTGAGCATACATATGATTGTTGCTTCTAAACACAGATAAACGCGGTCTTTCGGCTGTGCCGGAAAAACGATTACGGACCTTCATGTGCTTCTTCACACGAACTTTACTTCTTGACTGCTTTTTAATCATCGTATATTCACTCCTTTATTTATTTTTTACCTGTCTTACCAACCTTACGCCTAATAACCTCATCAGCATATTTGATACCCTTGCCTTTATATGGTTCGGGTGCTCTCTTCTCTCTGATCTCAGCAGCGTATTGGCCTACCTTTTCCTTGTCGATGCCCTTTACAATGATCTTGTTCTGACCATCTACAACAACCTCCAGGCCTTCCGGATCTTCCATCTCTACCGGATGGGAATATCCCAGGGAGAGAACCAGTTTCTTCCCCTGCTTCTGGGCCCTGTAACCTACACCGTTTACTTCCAGTTCTTTCTGATAGCCTTCTGTCACGCCGATCACCATATTGTTGATCAAAGTTCTTGTAAGGCCGTGCAAAGATTTCATCTTCTTCAGATCATTGGGCCTGGAGACAGTAACCTTCTCTCCGTCCTTCTTGATCTCCATTTCCGCAGGGAGAACTCTCTCCAGAGTACCCTTCGGTCCTTTTACCGTCACTTTATTATTTTCTGCAATATCAACAGTTACCCCTGCCGGTATTGCGATAGGCATTCTTCCGATTCGTGACATGCCGTACACCTCCATATTCCTGGTATAATGGGAGTCCTGATCCTCTGGGATTACCAGATAAATGCAAGAACCTCACCGCCAACATTTTCTTTTCTGGCTTCCTTATCTGTCATAACACCCTTGTTGGTGGAAATAATTGCAATACCCAGTCCACCCAGAACCTTAGGAAGCTCATCTTTACCGGCGTAAACGCGAAGACCCGGCTTGGAAATTCTCTTCAATCCTGTAATGATCTTGTCGTTCTTATCTGCGCCGTATTTCAATGTGATGTGGATAGTCTTAACACCATCAACGTCAATCATATCAAACTTTTTGATGTATCCCTCTTTCAAGAGGATCTCAGCGATAGAAACCTTCATCTTTGAGCTGGGTACATCAACTGTATCATGCTTTGCAGTATTTGCATTACGGATTCTTGTAAGCATATCTGCAATAGGATCGCTCGTCATCATCTTGTTTTTACCTCCTTATTACCAGCTTGCTTTCTTCACGCCTGGAATCTGTCCCTTGTAAGCTAACTCACGGAAGCAGATTCTGCAAATTCCGTATTTTCTTAAATAAGCATGTGGACGACCACAAATTCTGCAGCGGCTGTACTCCCTGGTGGAGAATTTTGCCTTGCGCTGCTGCTTAACCTTCATAGAAGTCTTAGCCATGAAATCCCCTCCTTATTTCTTGAATGGCATACCAAACTGTGCCAATAATTCACGAGCTTCTTCATCTGTATGAGCGGTGGTGACAAAGATCACATCCATGCCTCTGACCTTATCCACCTTATCATACTCTATCTCAGGGAAAATTAACTGCTCCTTGATTCCAAGCGCATAATTACCTCTGCCGTCAAACGCATTAGGGTTTACTCCCCGGAAGTCGCGCACGCGAGGTAATGCTAAATTCACAAGACGATCCAGGAACTCATACATCTTGTCGCCCCGCAGGGTTACCTTACATCCGATTGCCATACCTTCTCTCAGCTTGAAGTTTGCTACAGAGTGTTTTGCCTTTGTTGGCACCGGCTTCTGGCCGGTAATGATCTCCAGCTCGGCCATGGCAGAATCCAGAACTTTGGAATTCTCCTTTGCCTCGCCCACACCCATGTTGATGACAATCTTCTCAAGCTTTGGTACCTGCATAATATTTTTATAACCAAACTTTTTGGTCATCGCTTCCACGATGTCCTTCTGATAATTCTCTTTTAATCGTGCTGCCACCTGAAACTGCCTCCTTCCTCTCCTTAGTCAATCACTTCACCAGTTGCTTTGGCATAACGAACCTTTTTTCCATCCTCAAATTTGAAGCCCACGCGGGTAACCTTCCCTTTATTTACATACATTACGTTGGACACATCAATCGGGGCAGACTGCTGTACAATTCCGCCCTGTGGATTGGACTGGTTGGGCTTTACATGCTTTGTCACCTGGTTGATCCCTTCAATAATAACCTTTCCATTCTTTACGGATGTTACCTTGCCTTCTCTGCCTTTATCCTTGCCAGCGATCACTTTAACCGTATCGCCTTTCTTAATCTTACTTGTTGCCACGATCCACACCTCCTTATAATACTTCTGGCGCTAATGATACGATCTTCATGAACTGTTTGTCTCTCAATTCCCTAGCGACTGGTCCGAAGATACGGGTTCCTCTGGGTGTCTTATCCTCACGGATGATAACAGCTGCATTTTCGTCAAAGCGGATATAGGAACCGTCCGGACGGCGGGTACTCTTAACAGTACGTACCACAACAGCCTTCACAACATCGCCCTTCTTTACAACACCCCCTGGTGTTGCATCTTTAACAGAAGCAACGATGACATCACCGATACTCGCATATCTTCTGGTCGAACCACCCAAAACTCTGATACAAAGAAGTTCTTTAGCGCCTGTATTATCAGCTACTTTCAGTCTTGATTCCTGCTGTACCATGATTACCTCCATATTCTGCCGTAATAACCGGCTTTCTCAATTCTCTGACCCAGATCACGGCGCTGCCATGCCTCTGGACTGTGCGAACTCCGGTCACGGATTACTTTGCTCTTTCAATGATATCCATCAATCTCCATCTCTTGTCCTTAGACAGGGGCCTGGTCTCCATGATCCTTACTCTATCACCAATCTTACATGTATTCTGCTCATCATGAGCCTTCAGCTTACGGGTTCTCTTGATGATCTTGTTATAAAGCGGGTGCTTTACATTATCTACAACAGCAACAACGATCGTCTTATCCATCTTGTCGCTAACTACCTTACCAACACGGGTCTTTCTAAGATTTCTCTCCACAACAGGTTCCTCCTTTCCATGTTGTATGCCTATTGATATCTTTTAGTTCTGTGCTGCGAGCACTGTCTGGATCCTTGCAATATTCTTCTTTACTTCCTTGATCCGGCTGGTATTATCCAGCTGATTCGTTGCGTTCTGGAATCTCAGGTTGAAAAGCTCCTTTTTTGCAGCTACCAGATCCTCATTCAACTCTTCCACAGATTTTGTCCTTAATTCTTCCATAAACTGCTTACTCTTCACTGCCCGCACCTCCTTCTAAGTCTGCGCGAGATACTACCTTGCATTTCACAGGCAATTTGTGAGTTGCAAGACGTAAAGCTTCTCTTGCCACATCCTCTGATACTCCTGAAATCTCAAACATTACGCGACCGGGCTTAACAACTGCTACCCAGTATTCTAATGCGCCTTTACCAGAACCCATTCGGGTCTCAGCAGGCTTTGCTGTAACCGGCTTATCCGGGAAGATCTTAATCCAGACCTTACCGCCACGCTTAATATAACGTGTCATAGCTACACGGGCTGCCTCGATCTGATTGGACTTAATCCATGCCGGCTCCAATGCTACGATACCGAATTCGCCGTTTGTAATCTTATTTCCTCTGAGCGCTTTTCCTGTCATGCTACCGCGGAACTGTTTACGGCGCTTTACTCTCTTTGGCATTAACATTATTTATCGCTCCCTTCCTTTTTGGTATTCTTGGTCGGAAGGATTTCTCCATGATAAACCCATACTTTTACACCAATCTTACCATAAGTTGTATCAGCTTCTGCGAAGCCGTAATCAATATCTGCACGAAGTGTCTGAAGCGGGATCGTTCCCTCACTGTAGAACTCAGTACGAGCCATATCTGCGCCGCCAAGACGGCCGGAGCAGGAAGCTTTTACTCCCTTTGCGCCACTCTTCATTGTCCTGCCCATAGCAGATTTCATTGCGCGGCGGAAAGAAATACGGTTCTCCAGCTGCTGCGCAATATTCTCAGCTACCAGCTGCGCATGGCTGTCCGGATTCTTGATATCCATGATCTTGATATCCAGAGCGACCTTTCTGTCCAGTACCTTTGCCAGTTCCTTCTTTAAATTCTCAATCTCAGCGCCACCCTTACCAATTACAAAACCAGGCTTAGCTGTGTGAATGATGATCCTAACCTTATCAGTCGGCCTTTCAATTTCAATTTTGGAAATACCAGCGCTGTATAACTTTTTCTTAATGAACTCTCTGATCTTGTAATCCTCTACAAGATAGTCTGCAAATGTCTTGTCATCTGCATACCAATTAGAATCCCAGTCACTGATAACACCGACTCTTAAACCATGAGGATTAACCTTCTGTCCCATTTTAATCTCCTTTCATAGACCGGCGATATTCCATTGCGGTCTCTGTAATTCTGTGATTAACGCTCATTGAGGATGATCGTGATATGACTCATTCTCTTCTCAATGCGATATGCTCTACCCTGAGCTCTTGGTCTGATTCTCTTCATTGTCGGTCCTTTGTTTGCATAGCATTCCTCAATGTACAAATCCTCCGGATTCATACCATTGTTGTTCTCTGCGTTTGCAATTGCAGACTGTAATAATTTTAATATGATGCTGGACGCATATCTGGGATTATAACTCAAAATACCGATTGCTGTCTCTACATCCTTGCCTCTGATGGCATCCAACACATAACAAGCCTTCTGTACCGAAACTCTGGCATAAGATAACTTAGCGGAAGGTCTGGTGTCTCTCTGGTTCTCATTTCTCTCTCTCTTGATCTGAGATCTATGCCCCTTTGCCATGAATGAAGCCTCCTTTCAAATCCTGTGATCCTTTTATCTACCCTTTTTCTCGTCTTTACCGTGACCTCTATAGGTTCTTGTCGATACGAACTCGCCCAGCTTATGCCCAACCATATCCTCAGTAACATATACCGGTACATGCTTTCTTCCGTCATGTACTGCAAATGTTAATCCTACAAAGGAAGGGAAGATCGTGGAGCGGCGAGACCAGGTCTTAATAACCTGCTTGTCGCCAGATGCTACTGCAGCATCTACCTTCTTTAAAAGGCTGGCATCCGCAAAAGGTCCTTTCTTTAATGAACGTGCCATTATTTTCCTCCAATCTGCCAATTTACTGGCTAATCCAACTCTCTATCAAACACTGTGCTTCTTATTCCGCACACTGCCCTGTATTATTTTGCCAGGGCTTTTCCGTCTCTTCTTCTTACGATCATCTTATTTGACTTGTTGTTCTTCTTACGCGTCTTCAAGCCAAGAGCAGGCTTACCCCAAGGAGTACAGGGTCCCGGACGTCCGATACCTGCCTTACCCTCGCCACCGCCATGAGGATGGTCATTGGGGTTCATAACAGAACCGCGGACTGTAGGACGGATACCCATATGGCGCTTACGCCCTGCCTTACCGATATTTACCAGCGCATGCTCACCGTTTCCAACTATGCCTACGGTTGCCCGGCATACAATGGGTACCATTCTCATTTCGCCGGAGGGGAGACGAAGTGTTGCATATTTCCCTTCCTTTGCCATCAGCTGCGCGCTGTTACCTGCGGAACGCACCATCTGGCCGCCCTTACCGGGATGAAGCTCAATATTGTGGACCTGCGTACCTACCGGAATATTTTCCAGGGGCAGGCAATTGCCTACTTCAATCTCTGCCTGCGCTCCATTCATAACCTTCTGGCCAACCTTCAGCCCCTCGGGAGCCAGGATATATGCCTTCTGGCCATCTGCATAGCAGATCAGCGCAATGTTTGCCGTCCTGTTCGGATCATACTCGATGGTCTTTACTGTTGCAGGAACGCCGTCTTTATTCCTCTTAAAATCAATAATTCTATATTTCCTTCTGGAACCGCCGCCCCGATGTCTTACCGTGATCTTACCCTGGCTGTTCCGGCCGGCATTCTTCTTCAAAGACGTAGTCAGGGACTTCTCTGGAGTATTGGCTGTGATCTCAGTCTTATCCAGCGTAGTCATGTGTCTTCTGGAAGGTGTATATGGGGTAAATGTTTTAATTCCCATGACATTTATCTCCTTTCAATACCAATTCCGCCTGATAGGTTCTCCAAACGGATCATTTATTCTTACAGACCTTCAAAGATTTCAATATCTTTGCTGTCCTCCGTCAGCTGTACGATTGCTTTCTTGCTCTTTGCTGTCCTTCCCACGGTTCTGCCACGGCGGCGGATCTTGCCATTCTTATTCATGGTATTGACCTTGGCAACCTTAGTTCCCTCAAAGAGCTTTTCTACAGCTTCTTTGATCTGCCCCTTGGTGGCATCTGTATGCACTGCAAACGTATACTTTTTCTCTTCCATTGCCGCCATAGACTTCTCTGTAATGATCGGCTTAAGGATTACGTCATAATATTTCAGATCTGCCATTATGCATACACCTCCTCTATTTTCTCTACTGCGCTCTTCGTAATGATCACAGTATCATATTTCAGAATGTCATATACACTGATCGCATTGGAGCGGACAGTCCTCACACCCTGGATATTCCTTGCGGAAAGCTCCACATTCGCATTGTCCTCACCGTCAAGCACAACCAGCGCCTTGTTTACCTTCAATGCGTCCATTACTTTAACCATCTGCTTTGTCTTAATCTCATCAAATTTCAGAGAATCCATTACCAAAAACTTCTCTTCATTGACCTTGGTGGTCAGCGCAGAACGAAGCGCATTGGCTTTTTCCTTCTTATTCATCTTAAAGGAATAATCTCTGGGTACCGGAGCGAATACCATTCCGCCGCCAGTCCACTGAGGCGCTCTGGTAGAACCCTGTCTTGCATGACCGGTTCCCTTCTGTCTCCAGGGCTTTCTTCCGCCGCCGCTCACTTCAGAACGTGTCTTTGCCTTCTGCGTGCCCTGGCGCTTATTTGCCAGCTGCAGCACTACAGCCATATGCATTAAATGCTCATTTACCTTGGCAGCAAATACCTTATCATTCAGATCCATCTTACCAACTTCGCTGCCTTCCATATTATAAACAGATACGTTAGCCATCTGTATTTTCCTCCTTTCCAAAAGAATTATTTGCCAACCTTAACGGTCTCTTTCAATGCCACAACAGACTTCTTCGGTCCCGGAACAGCTCCCTTTACGAGGATCAGATTCTTCTCTGCATCCACTTTTACGATCTCCAGGTTCTGGATCGTAACCTTCACTGCTCCCATTTGACCAGGCATCTTCTTACCCTTGAATACACGGCTGGGATCGGAGCAAGCGCCGTTGGAACCTGCATGTCTGTGGAACTTGGAACCATGTCCCATCGGTCCTCTGTGCAGTCCGTGACGTTTGATCGCACCCTGGAACCCCTTACCCTTTGTAGTGCCGCTGACATCAATCTTGTCACCGTTCTCAAAGATGTCCGCCTTGATCTCCTGACCAAGGGTGTACTCCTCTGCGTTGTCAAACTTAAATTCCTTCAGATATCTCTTGCCAGACACGCCTGCTTTCGCAAAGTGCCCCTGCATCGGCTTATTTACGCCGTGACGTCTCTTCACGTCCTTACTGCCGGTAGAATCCTTGCTGACCACCTTATCCTTCTTGTCAACAAATCCTACCTGTACTGCACTGTACCCATCATTGTCCACAGTCTTGACCTGTGTCACATAGCAGGGTCCTGCCTGAAGTACAGTGACCGGAGTTAAAACTCCGTTGTCATTGAAGATCTGTGTCATTCCGATCTTCGTAGCCAAAATAGCTTTCTTCATTTTAATGCACCTCCTGTTAATCTACAGCGGATTTCATAGATGGCCGGCCTTGTCCCGAACCGCCCCGCCACTGCGGCGCCGCCCGCCAGGCTGCCAGCGCTATAAAATCATCCTAGACGGTCTATAATGTGCAAGCTCGTAAACCAAAAACTTCCTGCCGAAGTACAGCGCACTGTACACGGCTCTATATAAACCCTAAGGACTTACTTAGTCTGCCAGAAGCTCTGCTCCTGGATATTACTTTTCTTTCATTTTCAACTCTACAGCCACGCCAGAGGGCATCTCCATCTTCGTCAATGCCTCAACGGTCTTCTGAGTAGGAGCGATAACATCAATCAGTCTCTTATGTGTTCTCTGCTCAAACTGCTCTCTGGAATCTTTGTACTTATGAACCGCACGAAGAATGGTAACTACCTCCTTCTTGGTAGGAAGAGGTACGGGTCCGCTGACCTTTGCGCCTGTCTTCTTTACTGTCTCAATAATCTTTCCAGCAGCATGATCGATCTGATTGTGGTCATACGCCTTCAGTGTAATTCTCATTACATTTGTTGCCATAAAAAAAGCCGCCTCCTTTTCGCACTTCGCAGACATTACTGATCTCACCGGCCTTCCGGTTATGCCTGCACTTTCAGCGCAACAAGTGGTGACTGTACACTTATCCGGGTGTGTCCTGTATTGGTTTACATGGTAACGCAGGACCCCCTTCTTATCTGCCTTGGCAGAATGTTCAATTGGTACAGTGACTTGTCGCCAGTTTCCTAACATGACATTCGCTCCACGGAAAACCTGCTATTCGTTACCGGATAACAGCAACCTCACGCTTCACAGCTATCAATGTCACAGCAAATACTAATATACACTTTTTTTCCAGTGTTTGCAAGAAAAGTTTTTTAATTTTTTCAACTTTTTTCCATTTCTCCCTTTTGCACAACTTTTTCATCATTTCTCCATGGATTTATATACAAATCTACAATATTTCTTCTCTCCAAAAACCGCCCTATCGCTTATCAGGCCACGCGATAGGGCGGTTTTGTGATTTTAATATGGGATTGCAACGGAACTAATTCACATAGTAGGTGGCTTCGTCCGGAAGCTCTTTTCCATGCTGTTTCATGAAATACCATCTTAACCCTTCTGTAAACTGGAACTGCACCTGTTTGAGATCTTTGCTTTTCTCTTTATGCTGTACTGCGTCTGTCCCCTCTCCTGTCCCTGTATTCCTCTGGCGATACTTTTCAGGATATTTTTTATAATATTTCTCTACCACCTCTTCGCAATCTTCTCGGCTCATCAGTTCATCAAATGCATTCACATATTGCCGAAGCATGGTCAATTCCTCCAGAGTATGGTCGTATGACTTTATAACGCTCCACAATGGCGGATACTCTAACAAAAAGAGGTATAGCTGCTCCGTATCCAGTTCTTTGAACAGTTCTTCCGGCAATTGGCTTGCTGCCATCTTATCATCAGAATTAGGGTAGAAACCTTCCGGAAAATCCTTCGGATAACAAAGGTCTCCCTGCTTATCCCTCCACTCTGATAAATCATCGTGAATATACTGTTTATTCTCGCCTTGAAAATACTTCTCATAGAACTGGGGTTCATAATAATGCGCCATTCCGTCTGCGCCATACACAGAGACCGCATCATTTTCTTTCGTCTCCACAACCTCCTCAGAACTATTATTATATAACTGTTCCTCCCCTCTGCTGCCACAACCTGAAAACGAGACGGCTGCTACGATGAACAGCATCGCCGCTATTACTTTTTTTCCTTGCATTTTTTCACCCTCCTTCGGCATTTGTAAATCACCTGACTAGCTACTATATATAATAATCGTATGTTAAGCAACGATGTGACGCTAATTTCGGTAATCCAACTGCCATTCCATGCACAACTGTGAAGTGAAGCAGCCCACCCATTGGCAGCCCCGGAACCCAGCCATCTATTCTCTGGCAAAAAAAACAGAACCGTCCCTGAGAACGGTTCTGCGGTTATGTTTTATTTCATTTATTTCATTTACACTTCCTATATCCCCCGCTACTGCAATGCTTCCTCCTCCAGCAGCGTAGCTTCATACTTCTCCAAAATAATATTCTGTATCTTTTCACGGGTATCTGAGTTAATAGGGTGAGCTATATCGCGATACTCCCCATCTTCAGCCCGACGGCTGGGCATTGCTACAAATAAGCCTTTTTCTCCGTCAATGATCTTGATGTCATGAACAACAAATTCATTATCCAGCGTGATAGAGACAATCGCCTTCATTTTTCCTTCCTTTGTGATCTTTCGTATACGTACGTCTGTTATCTGCACGACTAGAACCTCCTTTGATTCGGTTATTCAATTAGTAATACATATATTAGGAAGAAACTCATCCCGCCCTTTATTAATTAGCTTCTCTTAATTCCTCATATAGCATATCTTTCATTTTTTTCAATAACAATACGAACTTGACCGTTCTCCCCTACGTATCTGGTATTAGCACGGATCGTATCACGGCTTTCTACGATACAATTTTCAATATATGTGTTATCACCAATATATACATCGTTCAAAACGATCGAATTCTTAATCACACAATTGTTCCCAATGTAAACTTCTTTAAACAAAATGGAATCCTCTACCTGTCCATTAATGATACATCCGCTGGACACCAGGCTGTTCTTCACGGTAGAACCTACATTATATTTGGCCGGGGGCAGATCCTCTACCTTAGAATAGATATCAGGATACTGCTTAAAGAAATAATCCCGGATCTCCGGCTTCAGGAAATCCATATTCGTACGGAAATAGGAATCTACCGATGCGATGTTGCTCCAATAGGAATCCATTTGATACGCATAAATCTTTTTGATCCCTTTGTATCTCACCAGGATATCTTTTACAAAATCATACCTCTCCTCCTGGTCAGCCTTCTCGATCAGCTCGATCAGAAGGCGGCGGCGGACAATATATACGCCGGCAGATATCTGCTGTCCTTTTGCCTGAATAGGTTTTTCCTCAAAATCCACTACCCGGTCTTCACTGTCGGTCTTTATCACACCAAAACGGCTGGGATCCTCCTGGGCTCCAATATTGGTTGTGACAATCGTGAAATCTGCTTTTTTCGCAATGTGATATTCCAGGACCTTATTATAATCCATCTTATATACACCATCGCCGGATGCGATCACCACATAAGGTTCATGGCTGTTCTTCAAAAATCCAATGTTCTGGGCGATAGCATCTGCCGTTCCCCGATACCAATAACTATTCTCCGGCGTGGTAGTGGGAGTAAATACATACAGGCCGCCCTGCTTCCGTCCAAAATCCCACCATTTAGAGGAATTCAGATGCTCATTCAGCGATTTGGCATTGTACTGGGTAAATACCGCAACCTTCTGAATATGGGAATTACTCATGTTACTTAAAACAAAGTCGATACTGCGGAAGCCGCCTGCAATCGGCATAGCAGCGATCGCCCTCTTGTTGGAGAGTTCTCTCATCCTGCTGTTATTTCCGCCCGCTAAAACAATACCTACCGCTCTCATTCTCTATCACCTACCTTAATCAATGTTTCACCGCCGTCAAGTATGCCATCGGGATAATCAGAAGCTTCCGTAATACCGGATATGGCCGTATTCTTACCAATCTCCACATTGTCCGGCACTACCGAATCCTCTCCGATCGTAACCAGGCCAAAGGCATATACATCCGGCTTTACCTTATTCTCCTTTTCTTCTCCCACACCCAGCCTGCAGTTTGCACCTACAGAAACATTCTCAGCAATAATCGCTTTATCCACTACCGTTCCCTCACCGATGGAGGTAGAGCTCATAATGATAGAGTCTCTGACAATTGCCCCCGGCGCAATATATACGCCGGAACCGATCACGGAATTATATACCTCACCATATATCTCACTGGCTTCACCGATGATCGCCTTGTCTACCACGGCATCCTTAGCAATATACTGAGGAGGGATCCTGTCATTCTTAGTATAGATCTTCCAGAATTCCTCATACAGATTAAAGATAGGAATCAAGTCGATCAATTCCATATTGGATTCCCAATAAGAACCCAGGGTTCCTACATCCTTCCAATATCCATTGTACTCATATGCAAATATCCGATCGCCCTTTTCATGGCAATAGGGGATGATATGCTTCCCAAAATCGCAGGCAGGCTGATCCTTCAGCTTGATCAATGCCTCCCGCAATACCGGCCATGAGAAAATATAGATCCCCATCGAGGCCAGATTACTTCTGGGATGCTCCGGTTTCTCTTCAAACTCCTGAATCTGCTTATGCTCGTCCGTAATTACTACGCCAAAACGGCTTGCCTCTTCCATCGGTACTGGAATCGTGGCCAGAGTGACATCCGCATGGTTTGCCTTATGGAAGTCCAGCATCACCTCATAATCCATTTTATAAATATGATCGCCGCCCAGTATCAGAACATAGTCTGGATTATAATTCTCCATATACCGCAGATTTTGATAGATTGCATTTGCCGTTCCTGTGTACCATTCACTGCTGGTGCTCTTCTCGTAAGGCGGCAGAATGGAGACACCGCCTACATTTCTGTCCAGATCCCAGGGAATGCCGATCCCTATATGGGTATTCAGTCGCAGGGGCTGATACTGGGTTAATACGCCCACAGTATCTACTCCCGAATTAATACAGTTACTTAATGGGAAATCAATAATGCGATATTTCCCACCGAAAGCAACTGCCGGTTTCGCAACATTGGCAGTCAGGACTCCCAGCCGTGAACCTTGTCCGCCTGCCAACAGCATTGCTATCATTTCTTTTTTAATCACGCTATCACCTCTTCTTGTTCAGAATATGTTTATTATACCACAATTCCCCATTATTGTGAATAAAATTAACGAAATATTTGAAATTTTTTCTATTTTTTTATACAATTCGCATAAAAGAACTATTCCAACAAATTAAAATGTCTGAAAATACACAATACTTTTTCTTTGTATTTTCCTCCGTATCCGCTATAATAAGAATTATGAGGTTCTTAACAGAAGTATCTTCTCATATATTATTTTGAATAGGACGGTGACATTATGTATCAAATTGATTTTAATCATCCCTGTAATGCCTACTTCATCGGGATCGGCGGCATCAGCATGAGCGGTTTTGCCCAACTGCTCCACGACTACGGCTTTGCGGTCCGGGGATCGGACGTAACAGAAAGCAAAATCACCAAGCATCTGGCATCCCTCGGAATCAATATAGTATATGGTCAGGCTTCTGCAAATATTACCTCGGATATCGATTTCGTTGTATACACCGCCGCCATCCATCCTGACAATCCGGAATTTATGGAGGCCAGACGGCTCGGGCTGCCCATGATGGAGCGGGCCGAAATGATAGGGCAGATCATGAAGAATTACGAAAATGCCATTGCCATTGCAGGCACTCACGGGAAGACTACGACCACCTCCATGGTGTCCCATATCTTTTTGGAGGCCCAGAAGGATCCTACGATATCTGTAGGAGGCATCCTCCCTGTGATCCAGGGGAATATCCGGGTGGGGCATTCCCAGAATTTTATTACAGAGGCCTGTGAATATACCAACAGCTTTTTAAAATTCCACCCCACGGCGGGAATCATTCTGAATATTGATGCCGATCACCTGGACTTCTTTAAGGATATCGATGATATCCGCAGATCCTTTCACCAGTTTGCCGCCCTGCTGCCGGCGGACGGGGCGCTGATCGTCAATAAGGACATTCCTGAGCTGGACGCCGTTCTCCAGGGCGCCGACTGCCCCATAATCACCTTCGGCCTTACTCCCGACTGTGATTACCAGGCAGGCAATATCACCTTTGATCATAAAGGCTGCGGCCATTACGAGCTGATACATAACGGAAGGAAGGAGGGGGAGATCACCCTTCGCGTCATCGGCCGCCACAATGTCCTTAACTCTCTGGCAGCCGTGGCGCTGGCGCGATATTATCATATTGATATGGATACGATCTGCCGTGGCCTCCAGGCTTTTCAGGGAACACAACGCCGTTTTGAGATAAAGGGATCTTTCCAGGGAGTGACTGTGGTGGATGATTATGCCCATCATCCCACAGAGATCCAGGCTACCCTGGCAGCCGCCCAGGCCTATCCCCATCAGCACCTCTGGTGCGTGTTCCAGCCCCATACCTACAGCCGCACCAAGGCTTTGCTCCAGGAATTTGCCCAGGCCCTTTCCCCGGCAGAGAACTTAATCCTTACCGATATCTATGCGGCCAGAGAAGAGGATCCCGGCGACATTTCCTCCCGATCCCTCCAGGAAGAGCTGGAGAAACTGGGCAAAAAGGCATACTACTTTTCCAGTTTTTCAGAAATAGAAAAATTTTTATTAAAAAATTGTATCAACGGTGATTTGTTGATAACTATGGGGGCAGGAAACGTAGTCGCTATCGGTGAAAATTTGATCGAAAAATAATTTATCCACATTATCCACAAAAATATCCCTGATTTTATCAACATATTTTTGTGGATAATTTTTTTGCCCCGGAAGCAACAAAACATCCGCCTTTCTCTCCTCTCTGGCCCAGAGTATCCACATTGTCCACAATAGCTGTATCCACAGCTTTTCCGCCCTTTCCTGTGTTTGCAAGAAGAAATTTTCATGCTAAAATAAGTATCAGCCGCTGGCAGAATCCTTATTTTGCCAGCCATTGAGCGAAACATCACAGAAACCGGAGGAAGTTTTTATGGATAATATACTTTTGTGCACCAACTATCTGCCTACCTTTACATCCATCCACAATACATTTATTGAGAAATATATGCTGGGTGCAAACGGAAGCTATGTAAAAGTATATCTTTATCTGGCAAAATGTATTCAGGCCGGAGAAGAAAATCTATCCATTTCTTCTCTCGCTGATAAAATGGAAAATACAGAAAAGGATGTGATCCGCGCTCTGCACTACTGGGAGAAAAAGGGGCTGCTTCATATTTCCCGCAAAGAGGACAAGACGATTCAGGGAATCGATATGCTGAATCCTGATGAAATGGCGGAAAAGAAGGCCGAAGAGGAAAAGCCTGATATAGCTATGCCGGCTGCAAAGCCCTCTGCCTCAGTGCTGGTGGATATCTCTGCGCCCCCGCTGCGGAAAGCTGCCGCCCCGCATAAGCAGCAGCCCTTCCGGGTCAATGCAGAACAGACCCGGCGCCTGGCCAAGGATTCTGATTTCTGCTGGATCTGCCAGATGGTGGAGAGCTATCTGGAACGTCCTGTTAAACCGGCAGAAATGCAGCTTCTTTCCTATTTATATGACAACCTGCATTTCTCATCCGATCTGATACTGTATTTGTATGAATACTGTATTTCTTTGGGAAAGACAAGCACCAGTTACATCCAGTCTGTGGCGGTGGCCTGGGATGAGAAAAAGGTCACCACGCCGGAGGAGGCGGCCAATGCAAGCAGCAGTTACAACGCCTGCTATAATGCTATCTCCAAGGCATTTGCCCTGGGCAGGGGCCTGGCCGCTGTAGAGAGAAGCTTTGTTGACCGTTGGAAAAATGAATGGAACATGGATCTGAGCGTCATTCTGGAAGCATGCAACCGCACAATGCTGAAGATACAGAAGGCCGACTTTAAATATACGGAAGGGATCCTGGATAACTGGCACAAGGCAAATATCCATACTCTTCAGGATGTGGAAAAGGCCGATGAGGTCTATGCAAAGAACAAAGCGGCCCACCAGCAAAACAAAAAGCAGGGGAGTACAGCGCAGCCACGGAACAAGGGTACCTATTCTTCTTATATGCAGCACGACCTGTCCCCCACCGACATGGACTTACTGGAAAAACAGCTGTTGAATATCAAATAAAGGAGTATCTATGCCAATCTCTACATTACAATATCGAGATATCATGTATGAATATGACCAGAGGCGCATGCGGAACCAGCAGCTTCTGGAGGAACGGACGGAAGCGGTCTGCCAGGAGATCCCGGAATTAGATGAGATACAAAACCAGTTGATCCATCTGTCCATCCGGCAGGCACAGCGGGAAGTATCGGATCCGGAAGAGGCGTCCAGAACCGCCGGGGATTACAAGGCGGCCCTGGCCGCCCTCAGACAGCGGAAGGTACAGCTTTTGACAGAGCATGGTTACCCAGAGGACTATCTCTCTCCGATCTATACCTGCCCTGACTGCCAGGATACCGGATACATAGGCTCCAATCCCTGCCAGTGTCTTCAACGGGCTAAGTCTGAACTGCTATACCAGGATTCTAATCTGAAGGAAATCCTGCAAAGTGAGAATTTCCAGACTTTTCAGGAAGAATATTATGATGATACCCGGATCGTGGACAACCTTTCCCTGACTCCCCGCCAAAATATCCTGAAGGTGCGAAAGGAGTGCCAGGATTATATCGCCAACTTTGACCAGGAATATGAGAACTTGATCTTCTATGGTCCTACCGGCGTAGGAAAGACCTTCCTGACCCACTGCATTGCCAAGGAATTACTGGACGCCGGCCACTCTGTGGTTTACTTGACTTCTTTACAGCTATTTGCTATTTTAGAGAAAAATAAGTTTGGGCAGGCAGAGGCAGCTGCTGAATCCTCTGAACAGATTTCCCACCTGATACACTGTGATCTTTTGATCATTGATGATCTGGGGACGGAGCTGACCAATAGCTTCACTACGTCCCAGCTGTACTACTTTATTGAAGAACGACATTTGCAGAAGCGCAGTACGATATTCTCAACGAATATATCCTTCCATGATCTTAGGGAAAGATATGGAGAGCGGATTTTTTCCCGCTTCATTGGATATTATCACTTTTGCCAGATCGCTGGCAGGGATATCCGCCCCCTGAAGCGTTTAACCTAACATTCCAAATACTATATGGAGGATTTACTTATGAAACGACATGACAAATTAGCAGATACGATCCCAGTGGGGACTTTAGGGATCCTGGCTTTGGAAAGCAGTAAGGCTATGGGGCAGAAGGTAAATGACTATATTGTGGAATGGCGCAACGAACGGGCGCAGCGTCCTACTGCCGCCACTTCTCTGGCTGGTTATAACAGAGACTCGTATCTGATCGACTGCGCATGCCCCCGTTTTGGCTCCGGGGAAGCCAAGGGGCTGATCCGTTCTTCTGTGCGGGGGGACGACCTCTACCTTTTAGTGGATGTGTGCAACTACAGCCTGACTTATAAACTGTGCGGACAGGTCAACCACATGTCTCCGGATGACCATTATCAGGACCTGAAACGGCTGATTGCCGCTGTAGGAGGCAAGGCCCGCCGCATTACCGTTATCATGCCTTTCCTCTATGAAAGCCGCCAGCACAGGAGATCCACACGGGAATCCCTGGACTGTGCGCTGGCTTTGCAGGAGTTGACACAGATGGGCGTGGAAAGCATCATCACCTTTGACGCCCACGATCCGCGCGTACAGAACGCAATTCCGCTAAAGAGTTTTGAAACGGTGCAGCCCACGTATCAATTTATCAAGGCATTGCTGAAAAATGTGCCGGATATCCAGATCAATGCCGACCACCTCATGGTCATCAGCCCGGATGAAGGGGCTATGGGACGGGCTGTCTACTATGCTAATGTCCTGGGCATTGATGTGGGAATGTTTTATAAGAGAAGAGATTACAGCAAGATCATTGACGGAAGGAATCCCATTATCGCCCATGAATTCCTGGGATCTGACCTGGAAGGCAAGGACGTTATTATTATTGATGATATGATATCCTCCGGGGAAAGTATGATCGATGTTGCCACAGAATTAAAACAACGCAAGGCAAACCGCATTTTTGTGGCGGCTACCTTTGGCCTGTTTACCAATGGCATGGATAAATTTGACATGGCTGTAGAGCAGGGGCTGATCAACAAGGTACTGACCACGAATCTGGTCTATCAGGCGCCGGAAGTCCTGTCCAGAGATTACTATATTAATGTGGATATGAGCAAATATGTAGCTCTTCTTATTGATACCTTAAACCATGACCAATCCATCAGTGAACTTCTGAATCCTGCGGAACGGATCCAGAACTGCCTGAAGAAATATGGGCAGCGGTAGCTGTAAAGTTTTTAAAGTTTATAATTTTTTAATATTTCCAACAAATTTAATACACATTTGTTTTATATACTGTATCCAGAATATGGAAGTTGGAAGTTGACTAATGTTTGGTATAGATTCTTTTTCATTTTTTTCATTTACGGTCAGGGAGTAGCTCCCTCTGCCCCCTGACCAACTCCTTTATAAGTTTCAAATACTTACAAGAATCCCCGGAGCCGAGGCTCCGGGGATTCTTGTTTCAGGCAAAGGGGAAAATCATACTTTTTCAACTCCTAAGGTAACCTTTTCCCCATTAATATTCCATTCCTTTGTATTGCCAGCGGCCTGGCCATAAACGACTTCTTCTGCCAGGACCTCTGCCTTGATCAGCTCTTCCTGTTTTTGCATAACCTGTTCCAGCTTGTCGTTGCCCTGCATGCTGATACGCACATGATCCATTACTTCAAATCCGGCGTCCTTGCGCATCGTCTGGATCTTACTGATCAATTCCCGGACCAGCCCCTCTTCCAGCAGCTCCGGCGTCATATTCGTATCCAGGACAACGGTGATGCCATGATCTGAGTCAGAGATATACCCTTCCATCTGCGCCGCCTCGATCAGCAGATCCTCCTTCTCCAGCAGTTCCTCCTGCCCGTCCACCTGGATCGTAAGGGTTCCCTTCTCATTCAGTTCAGCCATTGCTTTCTGCCCGTCCAGGCCAGCCAGGATCTCCTTCACTGCATTAATCTGCTTTCCAAAACGGCGGCCCAGTGTCTTGAGCTGAGGCTTAAAGCTATAGGTAGTCAGCCGGCTCACATCCTCTGTCCGCTCGGCCTCCTTTACATTCAATTCTTCCCGGATAATATCCAGATAATATTCGGAAATCTCCGTCTCTGCCTTAATAAACATTTTACTGATAGGCTGGCGGTTCTTGATATTAGCCGTATTCCGGCAGGCGCGTCCAAGAACAACGGCCTCCAGGACTGTCTCCATATCCTCTTCCAGCTTCTTGTCAATATACGCCTCGTCTGCAGCCGGGAAAGAACACAGATGCACGCTCTCCGGCGCCGATGGGTCTACGGAACATACCAGATTGCGGTAAATGTCCTCTGTCATAAACGGGATCATGGGCGCTGCGGCTTTTGCAACCGTAACAAGGGCCGTATACAATGTCATATACGCATTGATCTTATCCTGCTCCATGCCCTTTGCCCAGAACCGCTGGCGGCAGCGTCTCACATACCAGTTGCTCATTTCATCCACAAAGCTCTGCAGAGCCTTGGCCGTCTCCGGAATGCGATATGCCTCCAGATTCTCATCTACAGCCTTTACCGTGCTGTTAAGGCGGGACAGCAGCCATTTATCCATTACTGACAGGCTGGAAGGATCCAGCTTGTGCTCAGATGCATCAAATTCATCGATATTGGCATAAAGGACAAAAAATGCATAGGTGTTCCACAAGGTGCCCATAAATTTCCTCTGCCCCTCCTGGACTGCCTTCCCATGAAAACGGTTGGGAAGCCAGGGAGCGCTATTCACATAGAAATACCAGCGGATCGCATCAGCGCCATACGTCTCTAATGCCTCAAAGGGATCCACCGCATTGCCCTTGGATTTGCTCATCTTCTGCCCATTCTCATCCTGGACATGCCCCAGCACGATCACATTTTCATAAGGCGCCTTGTTAAACAGGAGGGTGGACTCTGCCATCAGGGAATAGAACCATCCCCTGGTCTGGTCTACTGCCTCAGAAATAAACTGCGCCGGGAACTGTTGTTCAAAAAGTTCCTTATTTTCAAAGGGATAATGATGTTGGGCAAAGGGCATGGCCCCAGAGTCAAACCAGCAGTCGATCACCTCTGGGACCCGATGCATCGTACCGCCACAATCAGGACAGGGCAACGTCACTTCATCGATATACGGACGGTGCAGCTCTATCCTGGCAGCCTCGGGATTACCGCTGCGCTCTGCCAGCTGAGCCCGGCTTCCAATAGCCTCCTGCCTTCCGCAGCCCTGGCACTCCCAGATATTCAACGGCGTCCCCCAGTAACGGTTCCGGGAGATCCCCCAGTCCTGGATATTCTCCAGCCAATTGCCAAAACGCCCTGTTCCAATGGATTCCGGAATCCAATTGACCGTATTGTTGTTGCGCACCAGGTCATCCCGGACGGCAGTCATCTTGATAAACCAGGACTCCCGCGCATAATAGATCAAAGGGGTGTCACAACGCCAGCAATGAGGATAATCATGCTCAAACTTAGGCGCAGCAAAAAGCTGGCCGGCAGCATCCAGATGCTTCAGCACCTCCGGGTCCGCTTTCTTTACAAAGAGACCGGCAAAGGGCGTCTCCTCAGACATTTCCCCTTTTCCATTTACAAACTGTACAAACGGCAGATCATAATTGCGCCCTACATTGGCATCGTCTTCACCAAAGGCAGGGGCAATATGGACAATGCCAGTACCGTCCGACATGGTAACATAAGAATCACAGGTGACAAAAAATCCCTTCTTATGCTGCTTCTGGGCGCACTCAGCGGCACAGGCAAACAGGGGCTCATACTCCTTGTATTCCAATTCCTTTCCTGCGCAGGTCTCCAGGATCTCATAAGCTTTTGCACCGTCCTCCTGAACCAGCCTGCCCAGGACAGTATCCAACAGCGCCTGCGCCATATAATAGGTATATCCATCTGCCGCCTTCACCTTGCAATACGTCTCATCCGGGTTGACGCAAAGGGCTACATTAGAAGGCAGGGTCCAGGGCGTAGTAGTCCATGCCAGGAAATAGGCATCCTCTCCCACTACCTTAAACCGTACAACGGCAGAGCGTTCCTTCACCAGCTTATAACCTTGCGCCACCTCCTGAGAGGAAAGCGGCGTCCCACATCTGGGACAATAAGGGACAATCTTAAATCCCTTATACAGCAGCTTTTTATCCCATATTTCCTTCAATGCCCACCATTCTGATTCAATAAAATTATCGTCATAAGTGACATAGGGATCGTCCATATCTGCCCAAAAGCCTACTGTCCCGGAAAATTCTTCCCACATCCCCTTATATTTCCAAACAGATTCCTTACATTTTTTAATGAAAGGCTCCATTCCATATTCTTCGATCTGGTCTTTCCCATCCAGTCCCAGAAGCTTCTCTACCTCCAGCTCCACAGGAAGTCCATGGGTGTCCCAGCCGGCCTTCCGGGGAACCATATATCCCTTCATGGTTTTATAGCGGGGAATCATATCCTTTATTACACGAGTCAGAACATGGCCAATATGAGGCTTTCCATTGGCAGTAGGGGGGCCGTCATAAAAGGTATAGACAGGATTTCCCTCTCTGGCTTTCATGGACTTTTCAAAAATCTTCTGGTTGCGCCAGAATTTCCCTACATTCTTTTCTCTGTCCACAAAATTCATGTCAGTTGATACTTTCTCATACATAGTAATCTATCCTTTCTTTAAATTATTTCTATTGCCATGATTTTTCTGCATCTTTCCATTCATTGCAATATTTTACATTTATTCGGGAAATGTGTCAACGATAATTAACCTGCCGTTGCGAATAGGAAAAAATTGTATTATAATTCTATATAATAATTACAAACAATAGGTACATAACAATCAGTACAAGAATGGAGTTTTCTATGAAAAAGATCGTACTTACCGGCGGAGGCACTGCCGGCCATGTTACGCCCAATATGGCATTGATACCCGAACTTCAGAAACAGGATTTTGAAGTTTATTATATCGGTTCCTATGACGGTATCGAGAGTAGATTGATCCGCGATCTTGGCATCCCTTATTATGGCATTGCCAGCGGCAAGCTGCGCCGGTATCTGGATCCCAAGAATCTCACCGATCCCTTTAAGGTAATAAAGGGATGCAGCCAGGCGAGACAGCTCTTAAAGCAGATCCAGCCGGATGTAGTCTTTTCCAAAGGCGGGTTCGTAGCCGTTCCCGTAGTACTGGCCGCCAAGTCCCGTCATATCCCCTGCATCATCCATGAGTCAGATATGACCCCCGGCCTCGCCAATAAAATCTGCATTCCCTGTGCCGACCGGGTATGCACGAATTTTCCAGAGACAATCCAGCATCTGCCTCCCAGCAAGGCTGTTTTAACCGGCTCCCCCATCCGCCAGGAACTATTCCACGGCGACCGGGAGAGAGGCTTGGCATTCTGCGGCTTTACCTCGGATAAACCTGTGTTATTGATCATTGGAGGGAGCCTGGGCTCGGTCCGTATCAACGAAGCTGTACGCGCCATCCTGCCTCGGCTGTTGAAGGATTTCCAGATCATTCATCTGTGTGGCAAAGGGAAGCTGGACCACTCTCTGATGGATGCCGCCGGCTATGTTCAATATGAATATATTAAGGAGGAACTGCCTGATCTGATGGCTGCCTGTGATATCATTATCTCCCGGGCCGGCGCTAATGCTATCTGTGAAATTCTGGCCCTGCGCAAGCCGAATATCCTGATCCCACTGTCGGCGCAGGCCAGCCGCGGGGATCAGATCCTAAACGCCGCCTCCTTTGAAAAGCAGGGCTACAGCCTGGTCATCCAGGAGGAGGACCTGACCAACGACAAGCTTCTGGATTCCGTCCGGCAGGCATATGCCAACCGCGAGGCATACAGAAAAGCAATGAAGCGCAGCCAGTTGAACAATTCCATTGAAAAGATTGTTGGACTTCTTCAATCTGTCTGCCGATAAAGTATCAGAAAAGCGAGGAACAGCATGAACCTTCCCAATGACCCTATGATCCTGTTAAGTTATATCAACACCCAGCTCCGGGACTTCTATCCGTCTCTGGAGGAGCTGTGCCATGCTCTGGATATTGATGAAGGACAGCTGTGCGAAAAAATGGCGGCCCTGGATTATCACTATGACAAGGCCGCCAACCGCTTTCTCTGATTCATGATTCACTTAGAAAATAGCAATTTCTTTATTTTAGCTCTAACTGGTAACAATGCTGCCGTCACTGATCCGGGATACCCACATCGACATCCCGGGACCATGGTTGCCAAAGGGACGGGGGTGAAAGCCGAACCGCCCATAGAAGCTCTCCCGTTCATATGCCGCCATCAGGCTAACCATGACTGTCTCCCCATCCATCACATCTTTTTTAATATAATCTAACAATCTGCGGATCAGCTCCGTTCCAATATGATATCCCTGAAAATCCGGACGCACGATCACATCTGTGATAAAGTAGGTATAGCCTCCGTCACTGACAATTCTTGCCATCCCTACAGGCTCTCCCTTCCATCGGGCCACCGTCATATAGAATGAATTGTCCAGCGCCTTCTGGGCGCGGCTTTCTTTTACCAGGATCCATTTCACAGACCGGCGCAGCTCATTATATTGCTCCACCGTAATATGTTCTGTATAACTTATCTGCTCTTCAGAAATAGGCTCCATCCCTTTTCTCCAATCTTATTTTAACGCTGCTGCTTTTCCCCCCTGAACTTTAAAGAATGCTATGTCTTCATTCATTTCCTGTGACAACGACTGCAATCTTCCTGCCGTTTCAGCCATCAATGCGATGGTTTCATTCAGACCCTGCATAGAAGCGGTAGTCTCCTGGGCGGAGGCTGCATTTTCCTGCGCTGACGCTGACAGGTTGGCAATCACATCCACAACCTTCTCCCTTGCTTTATTACAGGTGTCCGTCTGTCCCTTGATCTCGCCAGTAGCGTTCTTGGCTAATTCAATGCCACGGTCCACTTCAATAATCTGCTTTCTGGTCTCCTGCAGCTTCTGATGCTGTTCATTTACAATCTGATTTACCTTATCCATAATAGCCACAGTATCCTGAGAATCCTTCAACAGATCGCTGATGATCTGGGCGATCGTATGGGCTGATTCATTACTCTGTTCTGCCAGCTTCTGGATCTGTCCTGCCACCACTGCAAAACCTCGTCCCTGCTCCCCGGCGCGGGCCGCTTCAATAGATGCATTCAGGGAGAGCAGATTGGTCTCCTCTGCAATGGACGTAATCAAATCTACAGCAGCGCTGATCTTCACTGCGGAATCATTGGTTGCATTTACCTGCTGGGATATGTTCCCTACTGCCTCCATAGTTCTGTTATTGGATTCACTCAGTTCCTCAATAATGGCAACGGATCTGGCTCCGGCCTCCCGCATATTTCCGGCGGCGTTGTCCAGCCCATCCACATGCTCAACAATGGAATAAATCAACCGTCCCATTTCCTCGATCTGTTCTAATACCGTCTCTACATCATTTGCCTGAGACAATGCCCCATCTGAAATATCATCCACTGCATGGCTGATCTCATCAGCGGCGTCACTTGTCTGAGAGGCCATGGCATTTAACTCATTCCCGGCATCCAGCAAAGTTTTTGAAGTCGTATTAATGTTCCTGACTACCTTCACTAATTCATGCAGTAGCTTCGCCACTCCCCGGGCCATATCTCCCAATTCATCATTCCGTTCCAGGACCTTCCCGGTCAGGCTCATTTCTAATTGCCCATCCGCCAATTCTACCACTGCATTTTCTGCTGTGAAAATAGCCTTCTGTATCCCTTTGGCAAAAAGGGCTGCCAGCGCAATCGCGATTATGGATATAACTACAATTGTAAGTACTACCTGGCTCAGCCTCTGCCGGATAAACGCAAATGCCTCTGTAGCGGGAATTCCCGCAAACATCATCCCCACAGTAGTTCCATCGGAGTTCTTTAGCGGAGCATAGCAGGCATAGTAAGGTTCCTCATTAATTGTAAGATTATATTTCTGAACCTGCTGGTCTTCCTCAATAACCTTCTTTACCACACTCTCATCTGCCTGAGTACCGATGATCCTCTCCCCGGTATGTTTATCCAACAAAGAAGTGGCCATACGGGTATCTCCGTAAAATAACGTGATATCCATATCTGTTCCTTCCACAAAAGAATCAATCACTTCTACATTAGAAGAAATGTCATATTCCCCTTTCCAAAGATGGTTCTCTTCATCTACCCGATAATCTCCCGGTGCGATGGCATCGTATGCCGCAGTCACACTCTGTACCTGCGCCTGTAACCCCTTCATAGTCTCTGTGCGCATGCCCTCTCGCATATTTTTGATAGTGATCACCCCTATGATCGCGCTGATAAGAAGCAGCGGAATCACAGCGACCCCTAAAATACGCACTAAAAGTGAAACCTTTAACCCCTTTTTCTTCTGTCCCATAATACTTTACCCTCTCCTTCTCTAATATTATTCATCATCAGCATCTGTTAAGACCTGACAAAGGAAACGCAGTAACGTCTCTCCTTTTTATTATACTACTCCCGTCTTCTTCTGTCCATATTATATTAGTAGTATTGGGATTACTTTAGTTTCTCTTAGCTGTAATCTGCACTGACAGGAATAGATTTCTCCTGTTCAGCATATGTATTAGTAAGGTTTTAATCCTGCGGCCTCCGGTACGGCAATGCATCCCGGAAGGTCTGTAATTCAATAAGAAACGGAGGATCACCATGGAACTATCACTGCAGAAAATTCACGTGAACCGTACTAAATGCCACAGCAGCATGCAGATCACCCTGGAGGATGACATTATTGTTCCGGACACGAAGCCGGATATCGAAGCCCTGATCAAGAAGCGAGGCAGGATCCAGATCACAGAGGCAAGAGCCGGGCAGGACAAGGTGATCATCCGGGGAATCCTTGGCTTTACGCTCCTGTATGTCAGCAATGAGGACATCCGCCCAATACATAATATGACCGGTCAGATCCCTTTTGAGGAAAGCCTGAATATGGATACGGTATCGCCGGCAGACGACATTACGTGTACTTATGATCTGGAGGACTGCCAGGTCAGCCTGATCAACTCCCGTAAAATCAGTGTCCGGGCTATTGTCAGCTTCCATTGCTGCGTGGACGAGGAGGAGGATACGCAGGTAGGGGTTGATATTATTTCTGAGGAGGCTGCCCGGGCAGGCATGGAGCTTTCCGCCTCGCCGGAGGGCTTACATAAACGCTTTTCCTCTATCTCCTATACCCAGACTATGGAACAGAAAAAGGACATCTTCCGGATGAAGGATACCTTCTCCCTTCCCAAGGGAAAACCTAATCTGGAGAATCTGCTTTACTATGAAATGACGCCGCAGAACCTGCAAACCCGCCTGATTGAAGACGGCATCCGGGTCACCGGTGATCTTCAGCTTTTTGTTCTCTATGTTCCGGAAAATGAGGAACGGCGCCTGGAATATCTGGAAACAGAACTTCCGATTGACGGCGTAGTCAACTGCAGTGGCTGTGACGACAGCATGATACCGGATATTACTTTCCTGGAACAGACAAAGGAAATGGAAGTAAAAACAGATGACGATGGGGAACAGCGGCTGCTGGAACTGGAGTTAATCCTGTCTATGGACATGAAATTCTATCAGGACCAGGAACTGCAGATCCTGCAGGACGCTTATTCCACCGCCTGCCAGCTCCGGCTCACCCGCCAGCCGGCCAACTATGAGAGGCTTCTGGTGAAAAACCAGGGGATCGTGCGGATCTCCGACCGCATACGGATTGACAGTAAGAAGGATAAAATCCTTCAGATCTGCACCTGTACAGGGAATGTGCAGATTGATGAGCAGGAGATCGTTCCCGGCGGCATCCAGCTGGAAGGCATTGTGGAATTGGATATTCTGTATATTACAGAAAATGATAACAATCCTCTCGGCAGCGCCAGTGGAATGCTCCCCTTCAGCCATTTCCTGGAGGTAAAGGATATTTCTCCTCAGGATCACTATCAGCTGCAATCGGATATCAGCCAGATCAGCGTGATCATGCTGGATGCAGAAGAAGTGGAAGCTAAGGTCGTCATCACCCTGAACACTATTGTCTTTACTCCCGCTGCGGATGAAGTGATCACCGACATTGAAGAAGCTCCCCTTAATCTGGAAAAATTGCAGAGCATGCCCGGCATTGTCGGCTATATCGCTACAGAGGATGGGACTCTCTGGGAATTGGCCAAGGAATATTCCACCTCCCCGGAGAGTATTATGGAACTTAATGGCCTGTCCACAGACAAGATCCACCAGGGAGATAAACTTCTGCTAATGAAGCAGGTAGACGGTCTGTAAAGAAAAAACAGCTTTTCTGCCAAGGGGATCCTTCTGGAGGATTTCCTCCCGGAGGGATTCCCTCTCTGGCAGAAAAGCTATTTTTATCTGTGCTGCAATTCAATCTCTCTCATAAAAGCCGGCGGATCACTCAATTACTTTAATCCATCCCTCCGGCGCCTCAATGCGTCCCATCTGGATGCCGGTAAGGGTATCATATAATTTCTTAGTCACCGGTCCCATTTCATCCATACCGCTGGGCAGGCAGATTTCTTTTCCATGATCTACAATCTTTCCTACCGGGGAGATAACAGCGGCGGTCCCGCACAGGCCGCACTCTGCAAAATCCTTGACCTCATCCAGGTAAACCTCGCGCTGCTCTACCTCAAGCCCCAGATACTTCTCTGCCACTACCATCAACGAACGGCGGGTGATCGAAGGAAGGATGCTGTTGGACTTGGGTGTGATAATCTTATTGTCCTTAGTGACAAAAAGGAAATTAGCCCCGCCAGTCTCCTCTACCTTGGTACGGGTAGCCGCATCCAGGTACATATTTTCATCAAATCCCTGTTCATGGGCGTCTACAATAGCATGGAGGCTCATGGCATAGTTAAGCCCCGCCTTAATATGGCCCGTTCCATGGGGAGCTGCCCGGTCAAAATCACAGACGCGGATCGTAATAGGCTTGGCGCCTCCCTTAAAATACGGTCCTACAGGAGTGCAGAACAGGCGGAACTGATATTCCTCTGCCGGCTTTACGCCGATGACTGCATTGCTTCCAAACATATAAGGGCGTAGATATAAGGTGGCGCCGGAGCCATAAGGCGGTACATAATCAATGTTCGCCTTTACAGTCTTTACCACTGCATCTATAAACCGTTCCTTGGGAAATGCCGGCATCTCCAGCCGCTTCGCAGACGCTTCCATACGTTCTGCATTCAGATCCGGGCGGAAGCAGACTACCCGGCCATCCTCTGTAGTATAAGCCTTCAAGCCTTCAAAAATAGTCTGCGCATACTGAAGGACACAGGCGCATTCACTGATCTGCACTGTATCCTCAGTGGTCATGGTTCCTTCATCCCATGCCCCGTCCTTATAATTGGACACGTATCTTTGATCTGTCTTCATGTAATTAAATCCGATGTTGCTCCAATCAAGGTCTTTCTTTGCCATATCGCTACTTCCTTTCGTAAACCGTCTGTCATTATTACATTAAAATAATTTTAATACTTGCCATAATCAGTGTCAAGTCTCTGCTTTTTGAATGGTAGGGGCGTCCTCCAGCAGTCCTTCATCTAATGACACCCAGACGGCAGGACGGACTACCTTCACTTCCTGGGAATCCCCCGATGCGCCTTCCTTTCCGGCTGCCTGCTCCACAACTACTTTTCCCTCTCGGTCCACCCAGACCTCCGTGCCTGCTTCCGGGCTGCGCAGCCACCATGCGTCTGTCACCGGATACCATTCCCCCTTATACCATTCTCCCCATTCAGCCGAGAAGCGAAGTATGCTCTGATATTTTTCATATTCCTCCTGGCTCAGCAGGAATACCTTGTCTGTCTTGTCCTGGGAAGGATCATTGTCTACAGGAATAAGCAGTTTCTTTTCCCCGCTGTTAAATACATTTTCCCGGAATTTCTTATGGAGCCACCGGCGGATCCAAGTGTTCTCCCAGGTATTCCCGTCCCCGTTATCATAAATATGCTGCCGGTAATCTCCCGCCAGCAGGAGCAATACCTTATCCTTGCTACGGTCTAAAAGAATCCATTCCTTCGTTCCAAATTCTACGATATCCCCAAGCTCTTTCTCCTCCGCTGACAGATCGGCCAGTTCGATCCGGGCCGCCAGCTTGTCAGCCTTCGTATTGCCCGCCGCCTTGCGGCAAAGCTGCAGAGCCTTCCCCATATTTCCGCGTTCATAAGCTTTCAATGCCTGTTGATAGCGGCAGGAACGGATCATCGCCTGGCTGTTGATAAAACCATTGGTCTCCTGGAAATTCAAAATGGCCAGGGCATACTTCCCCTGATGCTTATGCACCAGCCCCTTCGCATAGGGCTGAGCCGGTGAGACCCAGAACACTGCAAACAGTACCAGCAGAATAGCAGCGGCGATCCCTCTGTTGCGCCAGACAGTCCTGCTGTCCAATTGAACCAGCTTCTTTTTGCATTGCAAGATACGTTCCGGGACATCCTGGTACTCTGGGATCCGGCCATACTCTCCAAGCACTGTCTTATAATCCAGCTTGGAGGTGGCTGCCTCTTCCAGTAAAACCGCATTTTCATAGGTTTTGCGGATTCCTTCCTCCTGTTCCTTTATCGCCTGTTCCTCACATTGACGCTGCTGTTCAGGGCTGTCCTTGTATTCTCCCAGCTCCTGGAAGATCCTGGCGGCTCCCTGGAGAGAGGCCACCCTCCTCTCAAAACGGAGCACACACTCCAAAGAATCCTTTAATTCACAGGCATAACGATATGATTTTTCCTCCTGAGAGAGTTCCTCTTCCTCCCAGACGGGCTTTCTCTTTTTTTTCTTCATCCTTTCCAGCTTCCTTTCCTCAGCGATCTGCCAACGGCCGGGGATCTACTTGCGCTTTGCCTTTCCCTTTGCTTTTACCGTTACCTTTACCTTCGCCTTCTTATTATTGTACGTAGTAACTGTGATGACTGTCTTTCCGCGGCGCTTTGCCTTAACCTGGCCAGATGCGCTGACGGCCGCTATCCTTTTATTCCGGGACCGAAATGTGACCTTCCCCAGGCTTCCCGGCGACAAACGGCACTTTAACTGCTTTTTGCTGCCCGCCGCCAGCTTCAGCTTCCCAGGGGCAACGGCAACCTTAGCAGGCGCCCTTTTTACTGTGATCAGCACGCTGCGGCTGCATCCGTCCTCTGTGGCTGCGGTGATCCTGGCTGTCCCTGCTTTGCGGGCAGTGACGCCGCCTCTCCCATTTACATCCACAATGTTTTTATCAGAACTGCTCCAGAGAATGGTCCCTGTCTTCTTTTTGCCTGCCGGGCCCGCAGATAAAAAGGTGTGTTCTCCTACTCCCAGGCGAAGCTTATGCCCCTTTGACACAGTTATCTTCAATTCTGTAACAGTAATTTTACAGCTTGCCTCAGCCCCATTTTCCGTATGCGCCGTCACTGTAGCCGTACCGGAACCATTCCCGTGTACTCTTCCATCGGAGGTAACCACAGCTACAGAAGCATCGGAAGTCGTATAGGTGATCGTATCCGTAGGATTCTCCCCCAAAAGTACCGGTTTCAGGTCCACTGCCTGTCCATAATTTATATTTATCTGGTCTGCCTCCAGCTGGATCCCAGAGGCTTTCGCCCCGGTATCCTGCCAGGACGCACCCTGTATCTCCAGGGCGTCTAATGTCAGTCCCTGTCCCTTCACCAGAGATACCTGTATGGTATGCGTCCCCTCTGCCAGATGATCTGTCTGCCAGAAAACTGCCCGGTTGTCTGTCTCCTTAATGGCATAAGAGGCCTCCTTTTCTTCCCCGTCTATCAGGATCCTCAGTCTGGTACCCGCAAAGTTCCTTCCCAGCAGGCTGATCCCAGTACCCTGGAAGGAGAACGACAGGGAGTCGCCCTTTTTCTCCAGGCTCGTCAATGTCCTTCCATAATATACATAACTTTGACTGTGTTTACGGGATACCCCCTCTGACACTGCAACACTGCTGTCCAGGTCATCCACTCTGGTAATCGCAGGAACCCCTCCAGACAGGGGGCGCACCTGGATATTATCGTAATAATTGCAGGCGTAACTGCTGCCCAGGGCAATTCTGCCGGAATTGACCAGAGAGCGGGTTATCGTGACGGCTTTCATTTGCTTTCCATTGATAAAAGGCGTGACGGTATTGCCCTGCACTGCCAACTGTAAGGTCATCCAACGCCCCTGGCGGATACCGGCTATCTTCCCCTGGGCGAGCTTCCCTGTATTGGCTGTCAGAGTCCATTTCCCACTGCGGTATACCCGCAGCCAATACCCATTATCCCCAATATCACCGGAACAGTTATACCGGGCGCACAAGCCGATATAATCTGATTTTTTCCTGCTGTCCCTGTCCAACATGGCATCTGCCGATACGATGTAATCCTTCCAGGTATCGTCTCCCAGGGAAGTGACCGGGTCATTATTCTTACCGCCCCACGCTTCCGGGAGCATATCCCGGTTCAGTTTCTGCGCCAGCACCCGGCTTCCATCCTCCAGGACCTCGACCTCAAAGGCGCCGTCCTGATCTGTCGTGTATTGAGGGGTTCCTCCCCGGCGGACCAGAAATTCATCCGTATATTCAAAATCGTCTCTGTAGGGGAGGGGCAACGGGGTATCCAATGCTTTATTGCCGGCGCTGGTGCCTTCCTTCCTCTGGGCGTAGGAGAGCTGTCCTGTCGTAGTAGTTACTGTTACCATGGTATACGGTGACACTGTTACTGTATACGTCCATACGCCATTGTCCTGCACAGGCGTAAGGCTGGCAATGGGCTGGAGCCAGCCTGCATCGTAACTCTCCTCCGCTCCATTGCTTCTGGTCTCCCAGACAGTAACACCGGCAGATGCTGCCGCCAGTCCGGACACCTTCACCTGGTACACCCGGGGGCTGCTGCTGTCATTTGTTATCACTGTAGAATAGTTGCCGGAGGCCGGGTCTGCCGCCGTCAGATAATTATTTTTCGTGTCATGGATCGTATGATCAGACTGGGTGCCATCCCCATAGGACCCACTGCCTACATACTGCCAGCCTTTCTGGATAAAGCTGTTGAAGTGCATCGCCATGGCCAGCCCTGCCGTTACCTGATAATATCCAGACCAGGGGTGGTTGGCAGAAAGCAGCTGCTTGGGATAGTACACGGAACCATCATAATAGGATGCCACAGAGGGCTGGAACTCATACATCGTCATTCTGGATTGGGCATAACCAATAATGATCCGGTTGGCGATATCTAATACGCCGTTTTCCCCTGAGGTACTCACCCGGTCTTCTGTATTATTAGCGCCAAATATAGTATCTGTAGCTACAGATGCCCCCTCGCTGAACCAGATTTCCTTTCCATATTGCTGATTCAGCTTTAATACCTTTTTATCCATGTATGAATTATAATGGCAGCCGATCACATCCACAGCATTCCTGTATTTCTTATTCTTCAGCATAGACTCGGCCACCTTCATGGTATCTGTCTCGTCTGCTGCCACCAGCTTGATCTGGCTGTAATCATACCGCAGGGAAGCTTCCTTCTGCAGCTGCTGATCCAGATATATGGTCCATTTCTCTTCTATTGGTTTCTCATTTCGATTGGCGCTGATGTAGGCGAAACGCAGGCCCCAGGTGTCGTATGCTGCGTCCAGAGTCTCTTTGTACCACCGGTAACGCGCCCGGAAGCCTGCCTTTTCACTAATATCGTAAGCCTCCTGTACCCAGGCGGGCATCCCCCAGCACAGCATGTCCAGAGAGATATCCGGATTAATCGTCAATGCGTCATGGGCAAAGAGAAAACCCGCTCCCCGGCTGACATTAGCCTTTTCTCCGGCGCTTCTCTTAGTAGCCGGTTCTGCGCCGGAGGAAGTATTGCTGTCGCAGCCCAGTTCAATCTTAATATGGCTGAGTCCCGCTCCCTTTTCCTTGCTAAATAACCAGTTCATGATCTCCCAATACTGATCTGGGTGCTGTTCCTTATAATCCATTAATAAACGAGAGGAATTGTTACAGGTAACCGTTCCCAGGCCCCGGTAAGCCGTCTGGGCATCCTTGATCATCGTATTGCCATCGATGGCCAATTCCCGAATCTCCCCATCTGCCAGCGCATGTCTTGCACTCCCGGCCCATCTGGCGCCGGAACAGATTAACGCTGCCGCCAGAAGCCCGGCCAGAAGCCGTTTCCCTGTCTGTTGCCCCCTTTTTTTCATCCAACCTCTCCTTTCAAAAACAAAACCTTAAAAAAACCTTAAATTTTTTTGAATTTTTTTTAAATTTATACTACACTTTTTCTTATTTCTATGTTATACTGTCTTTGAGCTTAAGTTTTAAGTTTGCAATTTATTTTGATTTCCCCTTATTTTCCGTTCTCCCTTGATTTAGGAGGCGTTGTAGTTGATCTGCAGCGCCTCCTGTTTGTTTTGTCAGACAGGCGGCTGCCATTCGGGCAGGGCTTCTATTGCCCCTGGCCCTCCTGCCGCCGGTATTCCCTATCCCACTGGCGGAAGGTGGACAGGAATTGTTCCTCTACTTCTGAAAAGGGGCGGAAAGCAAATATCGGTTGACTTTCCATCTTGGGCGGCGCCTGCAGCAGACGTTCTCCCATATAATGCCAGAATTCGTAGTAGAGGCAGGCGTCATCAATCTCTCTCACCCTCTCCCGCTCCTCCGGCGTCAGTCCCCTCCCCAGGAAGCGCAGAAAGATCGCCGCCTGCAGCCTCTCCTCAATCTGACGGTAACTCTCCAACGCCGTCTTTACAGGCCGGGTGATGTCGGAGAGATACGCCTCGCTGGCATCGTGCAGAAGGCACGCCAGAATCAGCCGGGGAGAATAGCCTCTTGCCCGGGCTTCTTCCGCACAGGCCAGGCTGTGCTGCGCTACGGAATAAAATTCCGGAAAATGTCCATTGGCCCTGGTCATTAAAGACTGGGCATGGGCAATGTCCTCAATGCGGATATCTTCCTGCCTGGGCTCTAATGGTTCAAAATGAATCTTCTGATATGTGGTGATATACATCCTTCTCCCTCCTACTGCTTAAAAAACCATTTCCCGGCAGGAGACAGATCTTTCTTCTTCCATCCGCTGGTCTTGTTACAGCTGCTGGAAATCAATGATGCAGATTCTGCCTTATTGCAAAGGCTCCATGCGGTATAGCTGATATGGTACTGATTCAACAGCTTCATCCATTTATTGGCCGATTTTTTGTCCAGGGCGCCATTGCCGGAAGCATCGCAAATGCTAAATTCCGTTACCATCACAGGAAGTCCCTTTTCATGGGCCGTTACCAGCTTATTTCTGTTATAATCCTGATGGGTGGCTGCATAGAAATGCAGTGTATACATAATATTCTTCCATCCCTTCAGCGGACTTTGCGCTACAATGTCCACGTCCTGGGACCAGGTAGGAGTTCCTACAACTATGATGGACTTCTTGCTGAACTTGCGTATCGTCCGTATGATCGTCCTGGCATAGGGCTTAATATCCCTATCCCAGGTGACGTTTCCGTTGGGCTCGTTACAGATCTCATAGATCACATTCTTGGTATTGCGGTATTTCTTTGCCATCCTGCGAAAGAATTTCTTTGCTTCCTTCTTGCTGTGATTGGGATTGCCATCGCTTAGGATGTGCCAGTCAATGATCACATACATTCCCAGCTCCCTGGCATATTTTACTCCCGTTTCTACTTTTTTGACTGTATCCGGCCCATACCCCTCTGAAGCATTCGTATACATGGCAAGACGGATCAGGGAAATCTGATATCTGTCCCGCAGTGTCTGAAAAGCTTTCTTATTTACATACTGGGGAAACCAGGCGATCCCATGGGTACTGACTCCCTTCAGCTGAACTGTTTTGCCGTGGGCATCCTTTAGCTCCGTTCCTGATACGTGCAAAGCCCCATGCTTTGCTACCGGCGTCTGTCCGGTTTCATATTCTTCTGCTTCCTCCGAGGCCTGAACCAGCGATGCCTCCGCCAGCTCCTCTGCGCCCTGCCCCTGCAAGGCCTCCTCTCTGTGAGACGCTTGCTGTGTCTGCGCTTCAGATACACGACTCCCTGGATCCATCATTCCCAGTGTCAGAGCCAGCGCCAGCATCAAGCCAAATATTCTGAAATATATTTTTGTTTTCTTCATAAGGCCTTCCCTCCATTCTTGTTTTCTATACCATTCCCTGGAAAAGTTCTCTCTGGATCTGACGATACTCTCCCAGGCTTTTGCATTTCTGGATTTTCTTTTGATAATCCCGGGCATCCGGAAAGTTATTGATAAAAAAGCCCCAGATTTCTTTCATTTTATGCAGCACAGGGGTCTCTCCGGAAAGAGTACGGCAATATTCCTCATACAGGCAATCGATATACTCCCTCTGCCGCTCCAAAGAGGCCTTCTCCCCTCCCTTGATCTCTGCGATCAGATTGGGATCAGACAAGAGCCCCCGTCCCAGCATGACAGAGTCCAGCGCCGGAAAGGCATGGCACAGACGCTGATAATCCTCTACCGTAAATATATCGCCATTATAGCACACTGGATTCCTGCTTTCTTTATATGCCACAGCAAACATTTCCCAGTTAGGTTTATTGCGGTAAAAGTCCTGCTGAATGCGGGGATGGATGATCAATTCTTCTACCGGATACTGGTTGAATATCTGCAGCAGTCCATAAAATTCTTCCGGGTCATCCTTGCCCAGCCTGGTCTTGATGGAAATCTTCATTCCGTTTATTGTATAGATCTCCTCCAGAAAACGGTTTAACGCCACCGGATGAGCCAGGAATCCGGAACCCTTGCCCTTAGAGACTACCGTCCTGGCCGGGCATCCCAGGTTCAGATTTACCGTAGTATAGCCCAGGCTGCGCAGCTGATGAGCGGTAAAAAGAAAATCCTGGGCATTGTTTCCCAGAATCTGTGGTATCAGCTTCACTCCTGGATTATTCTCTGGAAGGACATCCCGCAGTTCCTTATTCCGCAGCGCCCGTTTCTGTGTTGTGGAGATAAAGGGAGAATAGTAGCAGTCTACCTGACCAAAATAACGATGGTATACATTACGGTACACATATCCTGTAATCCCCTCCATAGGTGCAAACGAGAACTTCATATCCGGCCTCCGTTCTTTTGTGTTCATTATAACACAATTGCAGGTCTATGCAACAATAAAAGGACCACTGCCGGTTCAGGTGCTCCTGCGCCGTGCAATGATCCTCTTTCATTTAAGCCCGTATCCGGGCCGTATCATCATTAGTCTGTAGTATAAGGCATGATCGCTACGTGCCTTGCCCGCTTTACTGCTACAGTCAAAGCTCTCTGATGCTTTGCACAGTTGCCGGTAATCCTTCTGGGAAGGATCTTTCCTCTCTCTGACACATATCTCTTTAATTTATTTACGTCCTTATAATCAATGAAATCATGCTCTTTGTCAGCACAGAATACACAGACCTTTTTTCTTCTGCGGACCGGTCTTCTACGTGCCTGAGCGCCGTCTTTATCGCCTTTATTATAAGCCATTTTTGAAACCTCCTAACAAATTTTCACCGAATCTTTAATTGAATCAACTCAATTGAATGGTAATTCCTCTTCAATGGCATCCGGAATGTTCATGAAACCATCCCCTGCCGCCTGGACAGGCTCTGGCCTGGAGGGAGCCGCCGCCTGCTGATAGCCGCCTCCGTTATTGTTGGCCGCTGCCGCCTTACTCTCGGCAAATTCCTGCTCCTCTACCACTACCTCCGTAGTATATACCTTCTGGCCTTCCCGATTGGTATAGCTTCCGGTCTGGATCCTTCCGCTGACTACAATCTTTGTGCCCTGATGAAGATAGTTCTCTGCAAACTCCGCTCCTCTGCCGAACACAACGCAGCTGATAAAATCTGCAGTCTGATCGTCATTCTGACGTTTAAATCTACGGTCTACTGCAAGCGTGTATCTTGCAATCGTAAGCTGGTTCTCCCCAGAGGAATATCGGATCTCCGGATCCCGGGTCAAACGCCCCATTAAAATAACCTTATTCATGAAGGAAACACCTTCCTTTCTCTCTTACGCCTCCTGTCTGATGCATAAGTATCTGATCACATTATCCATAATACGGATAACCTGCTCCAATTCTCCTGGAACAGTAGGCTCAGACTCGAACTGAATAAAGTAGTAGTAACCCTCTTTCATGTGCTGAATCTCATAAGCAAGCTTCTTCTTGCCCCATTCATCCACATTCGTAATGTTCCCGCCGAATTTGGTCACATAATCCTTTGCCTTTTCGACAGTTGCTACTCTTGCTTCTTCTTCGATCTTTGCATCGACAACTAACGCTAATTCATATTTGTTCATAGTTGCCTGTACCTCCTTTTGGTCTCTGGCTCTCTTCATGGCTTCCTCTCCGTGTGATAAGCCCGGAAAGGGTATGCATCAACATACATCGCCCTGTCAGAAGAGAACAAGGAAATTTAACGTATCACAATTGAGTATTATATAACAATTTCTGAATAAAAGCAAGTATTTTTTTCTGTGGCTTTTCTGACGCAGGAATTGGCATAAGTTTTCCATTCAGACCCGGCTTGCGCCTCAATGCAGCGCTCTGTCTAGTCAATCTGCGTTTTTCCATACTGGAACTTCCCTGATTCTTTATCATATACGACTTCCTGCGACACAGTGGCCACGGGATTGGGTCTGCCATCCAAAACAACATCGTTCTGTATGACAATCTGATTTCCTTTCAGCTTACATCCGCGATATCTTATTTCTGCGTCTGCCCCTTCCTGCTTTGGAGACAGCTTTATCGTTTTGCTGGTATTGGTCGCATCTACCCGGATATCTAAAGATTTTGCCTGCTGATCCAGAACAACGGCCTTATTGTCATCCTCCCACAGCTCATCCGGCAGAGCAATCTCTTCCCAGCCTTTGTCCGTCTGTCCGAGGACCTGTATTTCCAGAGAGGCACCGGAAGCGCCGCCGTGAAGCAGCAAGATCATTTCTTCCTTTCCGTCTCCTGTCACATCCGCCGCTTTGCCTTCTGCATGGACATATCCGGCGCCAATAGATACCCTTTTTAATTTTACTTCTTCCCCATCAACCTTCATTACAAGATCTGAGACATTTTCCGCATTTTGGGCAATTTTTAATTTCTTTCTGTCACCATCTACTGTAATGGCTTTTTTAAAAACTACTTCATAGCTTTTTTTGCTTTCCGATACGCCTACTGCCTGTGCTTTGCTCCCCTGGCTTTTTTCAGCGCTTTCCTTGCCGCAGCCTGCCGTTGACAGACTAAGGAATACCACTGCAGAGATAGCCAGCATCCGTTTCATGTCTTTTTTAATACCCCGTTCGTTCAAGCTTTTCTCCTCCCTTATATCTTCATTTGAATGATATAAGTTTATCCTTTACCTTTCCAAATGTCAATAATAGTAACTCTACAATCTTGTTTTTACTGTTCTCCTGTATAGTTCCTACACTTCACCTTGCATGTGTACTTCTTCTTCCCCACCTGGGCGGTCAATGTTGTTGTTCCATTTGCCTTCCCCTTAAGAAGAACTGTTCCCTTTTGCTCTCCATAATTCTTTACGATCCTGGCAATTCTCTTATTTCCTATCTTCCAGGTTACATGTTGCCTTGCGCCATACATTACGAGGATTTTTTCCTCTCCTATGGATAGGGTAGGCCTCTTCTCAGATAAGCCGGGCTTTAAATAATGTATTGTACCATCCGTGCGGGAACGACTATATCTCTTTTCTGTTGCAGAGCCTGGATAACACCAGATAATATCTTCCCCGGGATCAAACCTTGTATACTTTGTCTTCATAGAACGAATTATGATCTTTTTCTTCTCTGTCCCTACAAACGCAGCTGCTCCTACTTTCTTTATACTGGATGGAATCTCCACCCTTTCTAGGTTGCTGCAATACGAAAACGCATCATCCCATATATATTTCAAACCTTCGTGAAGCGTTACCTTTCGCAGATTAATACAGCCGGCAAAGCAGTTGATACCTTTCACACCACCAGGAATCTCTATTTCCTGAAGATTTTCACAACAGTCAAATGCAAACAAAGTCTTCAAACCCTTGGGAAGAGTAACCTGCTGCAGATTTTGACAATAAGAAAACCCCTGCAGCCTTTTTAAGCTTTCCGGAAACTGAATTTGAGACAGCCGGCTTCCAGCAAAAGCATCATGTCCTATGTTCTGAATTCCCTCTGGTATCACCAGAGTTTTAAATTTTAATGTATTTAAATATTCTTTCCCCTGCAGATCCATCGTCCGATCGCAATCAAAGCCATACGAAGCAATTTTTATTACCGGATATCCGTCCACCGTTTGAGGAATCACCAGCTGTTCTATTTCCTTTACCGTTCCATTTCCAAAGTATCCAGTAATCGTTGCCTTTCCATTATTTAGAAAATAAACAAAATCCCCGCATCTCCTCTGTTCTTCCCCCTCTACGTCTGACTCATTTACTCCTGTATTTATTTCTCGCACAACCCCATCATTGTATGGCGGCAGGCTATAGGTGCGGATCGCCACTTGCCTCCTTATAACTTGCGCTTTGCTGAAAGCGGGAATGCTCCCACAGATCAGAACGATAACCAGCAAGAAAATCTCTGCTTTCTCTTTTCTTTTCCTCTGCGGCTTCTTTTCTGGTATCTCATCCTTTCTGTCCCTTTGTTTCATCTTATCCCCTTCTTCGTTACCACGAACCACTTAATCTTTTATGAATAATATGCCATAAAAATCCAGCGTACCATTGCCCTATCCGCCTTTTTCTCATAAAGCATTGTTCCTTTGGGAATTGCCTATTTTCCACACTTCACCTTGCATGTGTACTTCTTCTTCCCCACCTGGGCGGTCAATGTTGTTGTTCCATTTGCCTTCCCCTTAAGAAGAACTGTTCCCTTTTGATCCCCATAATTCTTTACGATCCTGGCAATTCTCTTATTTCCTATCTTCCAGGTTACATGTTGTCTTGCGCCATACATTACGAGGATTTTTTCCTCTCCTATGGATAGGGCCGGCTTCTTCTCAGATAAGCCAGGCTTTAAGTAACATATCTTCCCATCGCCGCCGGAATGTTCATATTCCTTCTCTGTTGCAGACCCCGGATAACACCAGATATCATCATTTCCCTCTGGATCAAACACATACTTTCTCTTCATAGAACGAATTACGTTCGTTCTCTTCATCCCGAATGGAGCCATAAACGCACCTGCTTCTATTTTCTTTACACTGGCGGGGATCTCTACCCTCTTTAAGCCTTCGCAATAGTTAAAAGCATCCTCCCATATATATTCCAGGCCTTCATGAAGAGTCACCTTTTGCAGATTGGTACAGCCACTAAAGCAGCCGATTGCTTTTATACTTCCAGGGATGTCTATTTCCTGGAGATTTTCACAATCATTAAAGGCACTTAATTCATTCAACCCTTTGGGAAGGGTTACCTTCCGCAGGTTCTGGCAATAGAAAAACCCATCAAGGCCCTTTAAGCTTTCCGGAAACTGGATTTGGGACAACCGGCTTCCAGAAAAAGCATCATATTCTATATTTTGGATTCCTTCTGGTATCACCAGAGTGTTAAACTCTAATGTATTTAAGTATTCATTTCCCTTCAGATCAACTGTCCTGTCACGGTCAAAGCAACTTTTTCCAATCTTTGTTACCAGATGACCGTCTACCTTATTAGGAAGTACCAGCTTTTTCATCTTCTTGATCTTTCCATCCCCATAATAGCCAGTCAACGCCGCATTCCCATTCTTCAACAGGACATAAATGAAATTCCCAGATTTTTGCTGCTTCTTTCCATAATATTTCACGCTCATATGGTTTAATTCCTGCACAACCCCATCATTATACGGCGACAGACCATCGGTGCGGATCGCCACTTGCCTCCTTGTGACTTGCGCCCCGCTGAAAGAGGGAATACTCCCACAGATCAGAACGATAACCAGCAAAAAAATCTCTGTTTTCCTTATCCCTTTCATCCGTAATCTCCTTTCTCAATAATAATATGTTTTTTATCATTTACTTAAATTATGCCATTCTGTTACTGATACTATAGTATAATTTTCCATAGAATATCCCATGTCATGTAAATTCTTCATTAATCCCTGTAACCTCAATTCATAGATCTCCGAAGTTTCTCCCTGCTTATTCATGACAAGCGGACAAAATACATACGGAAGCTCCTCCCTTCGAGGAGGAAGGACATACAAAAAAAACAGTTCCCGTACTGCAAAATATGATCCCATATCATACCGTTTCGGCAAATAATTTATATTGTCTGCAAATGTCTTATGCATTGCAGAAATTACATCTTCTTTTGTATATTCACGAAGACCTGACGTTGTTACTACCCCACCGCTCAAGATTCTATCCTTTAATTCCTCATAATTTGGAAAGAAACCTTTACATAGTTCTAATGGGCTACCTGGATAAAACTCTGTTCCGGGTATCACTGTGCGGTGTGCATAAGTATCACTGGCCACATGGATGGCAATTCCCAAAAGCTGCAATGATGCCCTCTCTGCAGTTACACCTCCGGATACTTTTACAGGAACTTCCTCCTTTGGTTTCAATGTTAAACGGTAGAAACAGGCGGCCTTAATTACTTTCTTTAATGCCTTCCTGTCCATTGTTTTCTCTGTAGTTGATTCCTCTCCGTCTTGGTAAATATAATCACAATACGCTTTTACTTCTTCTTGTGTTGTTGCTGTGTTTCCCTTTGCAGCAATCTCATAAGCGGCATTTAATAAGCATTTTACAGCGCCCACATAATTGGTATTTCTTCTGGCATGAAGTACATCATAGTACTCACCCGGACTATTGTAACTGGATAAAGAAAAATCAATATCCCCTATAGGGAAATCCGGTGCTGATGCTCCAGCTTTGATATAGTCTAATTTGTTTTTTTCTACTATAGTTCCATCCTTTACCTTTGACACTAAATTTTGGTGATTTGCACTCCCCCAGCTTCCCTTTACCAAAGCTGGCACTTCATATATCTCCAATGGCGTATCATTCTCCAATCCCGCTAAAATTGGTGCAGTCCCCGACTCTGACTCCATCTAATATACCCTTTCATATTCTTCATACATACGGTCTGCATAGCGATAATCTACCAATCCATAACCGTACTCTTCCGGCTCTCCCAGACTTCGAGCGCTTTTATCCAGAAGACCACGAATAAAACGGCTGTCCTTACTTTCATCCCGCGACCATAGTAGAGCGGCAATAGCAGTGACATGCGGTGCCGCATAGCTGGTTCCACTATCTACTGTAAGAAAATCCCAATAGATGCTGACAGGAACATTCTCCCCAGGAGCAGACAATTCCACCTGCTCTCCCGTGGAGCTAAATATGCTATGCTCCATTTTCTCATTGACAGAACCTACACCCAGCACCTCCTCAAAAGCAGCCGGATATTCCACACCTTGACCCCTTTCTCCACCGTTACCCACAGCAGCGATCATCAAAATCCCTGCTTTCTCTGCCTCTCTAATCGCATCCTCCAAAATAGCAGAATAATAAGGGGTTCCAAAACTCATATTGATAATATTAATATCCTGATCAATACACCATTGAATCCCTGCCACAATCCGGCTGACAGGAGCTTCATTTTCTCCATCCAGCACCTTGACAGAAAAAAGCTGTACCGGAGTATCCTTTTCCAAAATCCCTATTGTTCCCCGTCCATACTGTCCAGAAGCTATTATAGAGGCTACCGCTGTACCGTGTCCTGTCATATCTTCCCCAGCGGGATCTCCCTCCGGATCCAGAAGATTTTCATATCCTCTATAAGCAATATCTCCTATAGTGTCTTGCCCGGAATCCATAACAGCTACCCGGATTCCAGCTCCACTGGCAGGAACATTCTCTCCATGGACAGCTAGAACATCCCATTTTTCTTCCACGGTCTTCAGTACAGCCTCCTGATACGCCTTCTGCTCTTCCTCATCCAACAGCTCTTCTCCTTCTGAAGAACCCCGCAGAATTACATCCCTTTCCACCGTTACCCCCTCCATCTTTCTCAGAGAAGCGGCTTCTTCCTGGGAGAGATCGGCAGTCAGAAGCAGAGAATCCTTCAATCCCTCCTGCTCCGCATAATCCTCCGTTAATTCTTCTCCATATTTGTCATATACCTGACGGTAGGTCTCCCTATCCTCTGTACGAATCAAATATTGGATGGTGTTTTCTTCATTAGTAATCGTATCTTTTTCTGCAGCCTGCTCTGTTACGTTCAAAGATTGGCTTTCCGAAAGTTCCGCCGGCTTCGCAGAAGCTTTCTTGCACATTCCCTCCGTAATCCAGGTCAGCCCCGGTCCTGTCTGGAATAACACCAATGCCAAAACCAATACGCCTATTAAAGCTTTTCTGTACTTTTGTTTCATCTTATCTCCTCCTTCGTTTGCGTGAACCGCTTAATCTTTTATGAATAAATATCAGAGATAAGAAGATATTGTGACAAAAAATGGAAAATGAAAAGAAAACAGCACTATTCCGGTCCCGGGCTAATATTCTTATATACGCCATAAAGATCCAGCGTGCCATACCCCCACTGGCGGTTAGGGAAAGCACGCCCGGTTCTCTCCGCTCCCCGGATCAGATATTTCTGTATAACCACAGAATCCATTGTCAGGTCATTGCCCCGAATCAGGCCCCACTCCAGCATAAGGGTACATGCCCCCGCCGTGACTGCAGCTGCCATACTGGAGCCAGAGCGATATCCATAGCGGGCAGTGTCAAGCCGTTCCTGCTCTGTAGAGGGATAAACAGCGCCCAGGCGCGGAAGCGGCCCAAATATCTCGATTCCCGGCGCCGCCAGATCCGGCTTAACATTGCCGCTCCGGGTATATCCCCGGCTGGAATCCACCGCTGTGCCTTGGTTCCCGCCATTATAGAAGGATACAGTGATCACTCCCTCATTATTGCCAGGCTCACAGATCGTCACATCGGGATCCGGTTCCAGAAAATAGGTGGCATCGCCGACAAAATCCCGTATAGGGAGCCACAGGTCAAATCGACCCGAAAACTCTGTGTCATTAAACACCCGCAGCCTCCAGATTCCCTCCTCCGGATTCTGAAACCGAATCCGAATACATTCATCCCCGCTCTCCCTGGCCAACAAAAGATAATCGATATTGACCACCGTATTCTCAAATAAAAATCGGATTTCCCGCCGCTCCCACAACCTGGCCTGAATCTTGCCCGTATATTCCCCGCTGGGAGAGATCAGCCCCACAGAATACAGTCCCGGCGCATCCGACCACAATTCCATAGTAAAACCTTTTTCCTGGGCTCCGACCCGCAGTTCCACATCTGTCTCCGACCGTTCTTCCAGTATATCACTGCGGAAATGATGGGCGGTATTCCCTTCATTGCCTCCACAGGCAACTACCACTACTCCGATCCTATCGCCTACATTGCGCAGCAAGGTACCCAGGCTGCCCCCTTCATCGTGCCCGCCCTGATTGGTCCCCACTCCAAGGCAGATAACGACAGGCATTCTTGTCTCCAGCGCCACATTTAACAGATACTGCACCCCCGTCATAAGATCCGTTTCCATAAAACAGGGGGAATCCGAACTGATCCGATAATAGTCCTTAATATTCTGCTTGGCCTCCTTACACTTCACAATACACAGCTCAGCCAGCGGCGCCACCCCGGTAAACCCATTCTCAAGATTTTCATTCCCGGCCGCCACCCCGGCCAGAAATGTCCCATGGCCATTGCTGTCCCGGCTAGGCACCACTGACCAGGGATCCTCATTGGCAAGAGCCTGATTAATGTCTTCCCGGGTATACTGCGTTCCATATCCCAGTCCTGCAGGCGCCCTTCCTGCCTCCCGGATACTCTGATCCCATATGGAATGGATCCGGCTGGTGCCATCTGCATTAATAAACGCAGGATGCGTGTAATCAATCCCCTCTGGCGTGCGAAATAGTAAAGCCTCTATTCCTCTTCTTTAGAAATATAGATCGGACGGTTCTTCGTCTCCAGATAAGTTTTAGACAGATACATGCCGATAATCCCCATGCACAATAATTGGATCCCTCCCAACATTGTCATGATGCAGACCATGGAGGGCCAGCCAGACACCGGATCCCCAAAGAGCAGGGCGCGGATAAAAATAAACACAGCCCCCACCAACGCCAGGACACAACAGATCAATCCAAAGAAGGACGCTATAGACAGAGGGGCAGTAGAAAAGGCTACAATTCCCTCCAGCGAATAAACGAACAGCTTCCAAAAGCTCCATTTTGTCTCCCCGGCTACACGCTCCACATTCTCATAGGAAAGCCATTTTGTCCGAAAACCGACCCAGCCAAATATCCCCTTAGAGAACCGGTTATACTCTGACAGCGCCAGAATACTGTCCACCATCTGCCGGGTCATAAACCGATAATCCCTGGCTCCGTCTACAATATCCGCTCTGGAGATCCGATTGATCAGCCGATAAAACATCCTGGCAAAAAAGGACCGGATCGGAGGCTCCCCTTTCCTATCTGCCCGCCGCGTAGCCGCGCAATCATACCCCTCCTGAACTACTGATTCATACATTTTGCGCAGCATATACGGGGGATCCTGCAGATCCACATCCATGATCACCACATAATCCCCTTTGGCATGCTCCAGACCTGCATAAATCCCTGCTTCTTTTCCAAAATTACGGGAAAAAGACACAAAATGAACCCTGTCATCCCTGGCACGCAGCTCCTTGATCCTCTCCAGCGTATCATCACTGCTTCCATCATCAATAAATTCAAACTCAAAACAAAGCTCCGGCATATCAGAAAAGACTTTGGTCATTTCTTCATAATAAATAGGGATTGCTTCTTCCTCATTATAACAGGGCACAATGATAGAACATAACTTTTTCTCTTCTTTCAAATCTCCAATCTCCCTTCTGTCAACCTTTATCCTTCCCTCTCTTTATCCTCCTTCGCAATACGGCTGCCACAAACAGCCCTGCCAGGCTCAGGCAGGATATCCCCAGTCCTTCCTTCAGATACGGAGTCTCATAGCGGAACTCTATCTGATGGCAGCCCGCTGGCAGCTCAACTGCCATATACATATAATTTGACCGATAAATCCTGGCCTTCTTCCCATCCACCCACGCAGTCCATCCTGTACTGTAGGGGACTGCCATCTGCAGCAGCTTCCTTTTGGACAGAGTAATCTCCCCGCTGATGCGGTTCGTCCCCACTGCCAGCTTCTCCAGCCGGTCTGCCCGGAGCGCCGCCACCTGCTCCCCATAGCTATCCATCGGCTCATAATATACCATGAAATTATCCAGGGAATATACCCCCTTCTTAGGAAAAGTAATCTTACAGCTCGTGCGGCGTTTCCTGGAATATCCCAGATTGATCGTCTGATCCGGCTCATCATACCATGCCGATTTCTTCGGATTCATCAACACAAAATAATTCTCAGTATTATCACTTTCCACAGCGCCCACCTGATATTGGGCTGCAGATTGGATCACCTGAAACTTATTGAACCACAGATAGGTCTCACAATTCTTTCTCCCCGAAAAAGTCAATTCTATCGTGGCATTCTCCTGATTCACAGACAGGCGGTTATTCTCCCAGGTGATCCCTGCGCAGCTGGCTACCTTGCAGAACTCCTCCTGGCCGTCCAGATTCATGTCTGCCGCCCCTGTGGGAAGGAGAGAAATTTCATCCTGCGCATCCTCCTCCAAAAGGACAGACTGCATCAACACCTGTTGTTTCTCAATGGGAGACAACAGCGAATAATCCTTCTCCCGGATCCAGGCCGAGACCGTATATCCCAAAGGCAGAAACTTTTGATTCTCATACAGATACTCCGTCTCTCCCTTCTGGGACCTTACCACCTTCTTCAACTGATAACCATAGGGAATCAGGCCGTCCTTTTTCTCCGAGGTGACATAATAACGGTTGGCCGACAGCTCATTTAATACAGATCTGCCATCCAGCCCCCGGAGAGAATAGGTTCTCTCCATAGAATTCAAAAGAAAACTATTATAATAGGTAAAATAATTCTCCGGCGCAATGCTGAAATACCAGCTATGCCCATAATAATCCATGGCCAGGGACTGATTCCCAATATGCCACGGCTGCTCCACCCGGTAGAATTTCCCTTCCTCTGCCTGAGACTGGGGCGGCGCCGCCTTCACCGCTGTATCCGCCACAACCTGGTCGGCTCCGCCTCGGTCTACAAATTCCTCCATATAGGAACTGACCGGATTGAGAAAGGTCAAACTCACATTTTCCGCCAGGTTAAACACCAAAAGCAGACATAACAGGCACTCTGCCTGCCTCCTCCTTATCCTGCCACCCGGTCTCCTGCGCAAAGCCTTTGGAAGTATCCAGGGCGCGGCCTGGACTCCTTTGCAGATAACAGGGTACATGCATGCCAGAATATAAGAGTTCAGCATGGCATATCCATAATTCCACCGATTGGACACATACCCAAAGCCATTCATTACTTTTCCAGCCAGCGGAATCAGCAGCATCAGCGTCAACAAAATATATGCAGTCTGCAGCCGGCGGATCCGCAGGCAGGGCTTCTTCCTCCTGATGCCCGCTGCAAAAAGCAATACTACAGCTGCCAGGCAAAACAGAGAAAAACTCAGATTGGTCCACTCGCCAATATCCGTAAAAGGACATATGTACATCTGCAAAAAGCGCAAATAAAAGCTTTTGGGGTACACCAGCAAAGAGTCGCTATAACCGCCCTCCCCGCCCCGGGAACAGCCCAGATAAGCCATCGCTATCGGCAGCATAATCCCTGCGGAGATCCCCACACCCCAAAGATAAGCTCCTGCCATGGAGAACAATCGTCCCCATTTCTCTTTCCATGCCATCCCCTTGTCCGGGACCACCAAAAACAATGCATACAGCGCCGCCATAATCGTATTCATATACCCAAAATAAAAATTAGAGATCAGGGATAAGGCAACAATTATGCTGAACATCCCATAACGCCTCTTGCGCAGTATCCGTTCCACTCCCAGAAGATACAGTGGGAGATACAGCATCCCATTGACAAAAAAAGGATGTCTGACAGAAGCATACATGGCATAGCCACAAAAGGTATAGGACAGCGCTCCCAGCAACACACCATTCTTTTGTACGCCTCCCCTGTCAAAGCAGAACATAGAAAAGAACAGGCCCGCCAGATAAAGGCGTACAAAAATCAATACCCCATACAGCATCTCCAGCTGCCCCCGGGGACAGAAGGCCGCCGCCAGCGTCAAAGGATCTCCAAACCCATAGTAATTCAATGTGGTAAGGACATCCATTCCCTCCCCGATGGAAAAGTCCACCATAGGCAGTTCCCAGTCTCCCCTCAGCAGATTACGCCCCAGCTGCGTCAGATAGTCATGAATATATACCAGAACCGGGTAATGCTGGGCGGCGCCATCCTTTGCCCAGACAAAGGATTTACCTCCCAGCCAAAATATCGCTGCTATAACAGTGGCAATACAGATAAATAAAAAAGTATAATACAGATAATATTGCCTCTTCTCTTTCTTTTTCATACAGACTAAGCTCCATTCCGATCGCAGACCATATCCTTTTCCTCTCCCAAAATCCCCTTGCATTGTGCTATGGTTTCCTGCTTATGTCAATGTGTTTCTCCAATTCTTAATAATTCTTAAATAAATCTTTCTAATCTTTCCTGCGTTCTCCCAGGCTATACGCCCCAACTCTTTCTGTTGCTGCGATGCCCACTGGAACCGTTCCCGGCTGACATCCTCCCTGGCAAAAGCCGCCTCCTCCAGAATCTGGTATAGCTCTTCCAGCGCATACAGATCGCTATCCCCCTTCTGGCTCCAGAACTGGACATATTGTTCCTTCTCCATCCCATTGCCTTTCCATTTCGGCAGCCTCCAGCCACTCTGCTGCAGATAGCTTTCCAGAAGCCGGTTCTGCGCCAGAAGCTTCTCCCGGTACTGTACAGCCCTGCTAAGGCTCCTGCGCCGGCGGATATGCTGAGAGCGCCACAACGCTATAAGGAATACCAGGAACGCTCCTGCCAGCAGGAAAATACTGTCCCGGACAGTCCATCCCCAATCTCCTCCGCCCTGGGAAGAGTTTCCCGGAGCTGCCGTAGCGGAGCCCTGGCCGCCCTGCTCCTGCTCCATATCTTCCGTTTCCTCCGGCAGCTTTTGTTCCGTCTCCTCCGGTAATTCCTCTTCCGTCTCCTCCGGCTCAGGACTTTTTGTAACTCTCGGCTGCCTCGTGGCAGTGATATCCGTCTCCTTCTGATCCTCATAATAGCTGCTGACGCTGCTATCCGTTCCGCCATTCCCCCCGGGCGTCATTTCTATCTCTGTCCAGCCCCCGTCCAGGCAATACACCTCCGACCACGCATGGGCCTGAGAATCCAGCACCTGAGCTGTATAGCTTCCATCTGGATTCTCCTGGAAATCCTCCGGGTGGATCCGATATCCGGATACATAGCGGGCCGGAATCCCTGCCTGGCGCAGCAAAAGCGTTCCCGCTGTTGCGAAATGCTCGCAGAACCCTTTCTTCTGCTTGAACAGAAAATATTCCACATATTCTTCCCCAAAGGGTTTTTCCGCCAGATCCAGGCTGTACTCAGCCTTATTCCACAGATATCTCTGTACCTTAGTGATCATCCGCTGCTGCCGGCGGTCCTCCTCCCCAAAATCCTTTATATCAAACATGCTTTTAAAAGCTTCCAACCGGGCGGCCAGCTCCTGAGGAACCTGAAAGTCATGCTGCAGAATGTAATCTATATATTCCGCCTGCTTGTCTGTATTCTTTGCGGGACGCACCGTCCCCCCTGCTAAAACGGCATTGGTCCGGCTGATAGGATCCCCCTTCCCTGCCATTATCCAACATTTTAAATCGTAAGAACGGACTCCCAGACGGCGCAACACATTCAGATCCCCATTTGGCTTTTTCCCTTTCATTCCTGCTTCTTCATATTGGGCATTATAAGGCATCAGGGCATACTTCTGACGATTGCGGAAAGTATAAGCAATCGTCATATCCGCAGCGGCGCCTTCTCCTTCTGATACAGAATGCGCCATTTGCTCATATCCCTGGTTCAGCACCTGCAGGCCTGTCTCCTGATCAAACTCCTTTAAAAAAGAATTATCCTCCTTCCAATGTCCATTATTATATATGATTCCAATAAAGCCCCGAAAATAAAGGTCCTTCTGTGGCCTCTCCATCATTGTCACCGTAAACATGGCCTCGTTATCATACTGAGGCGCCTGATTGCCCAATACTCCTGCCCCGGCCCCAGTATACCCCTGGATCTTTTGCAATACCTGGCTTACCCTATTCGCAGCATCATGTTCCATCCTGTGCTGAAACTGTAACAGCTCCTGCTCCCTGTCCTCTCCCAGCAATTTCCCTTCTGTCTGCTTCATACAAAATAAAGACAGCGCAAAAACAATCCCCAGTGTCCCTAACAGGACAATATTTCCCAGGAAGCCTCTTCCCTCCCCATATACGGCATGCTGTTTCAGGCTTCCCCGCTGGAGATCCGGTCTCTTCTCCGACACCCCGACCAACATCAGGGTTCCCAGGAGAATGATCAGCAAGGCCCTGACCCCTGGCGTCTTCCCCACCAACAGCCCTAACCCAAAAATACACCAGCAGGGCGCCAGCCCAAGCGCCAAACACTTCCAGCGAAAGAGCAGGTACGCCATGATCAGGGCTAAGCTTGTCCAAAGGAGGTGCAGAAGCGTCTGGCAATACTCCATATCGCCCCTGTATATTCCGGGCACGCTCCTGCCATAATAAATATCCCTCTGACGCTCCACCAGACTTTTCAGCGTATCGGCTCCCTTTACTAAGGAAACTGCGTCATTCAAAGCCACTATTGCAATTACCAGAATGCTAATGCACAATAATAAAAAAGAAATAGGGCGCTTTATAATAGGAACATTCTGCTTCTTTGCAACCTGTTCCTCCCATTTGGGAAAAGGATCCGAAGCCAGAAAGGTAAACCAGAGTGTGACCGGAGCCAATACAAATACTGCATTCCATACGGGTACAGTGATAGAAAAGATATGACAGAAATTCCGAAAAGCACCTACCAGCAAAAACAGCAAAAAAACTGCCTGCCACAGAATCCTTCCTGCCTTTCCTTTCATTTTGCGCCTCCTCTCAGACCATGATCTCCTGCCGGCCCAGTTCCTTTTCCAGATCCAGCCCCTGATAACTTCTGAATTCCTGCCCGTTCACCTGCAGCTTCAGTTCCAGATTCAACCACAGTACCGTAACATACTCCAGGTTATGATATTTTTTCCGGTATAATTCTTCCAGATCCTGAGGTTTCTGCAGGGTATATACCTGAAATACCTGCAACAGCATTTCATACAGATCTTCCTCTTTCTCAACTCTCATCCTCCGGATATCACCTTCACCGCTATCGTACCAGATCACATAATGCCTGCAGCCCTCCAGAAGCATTCCCATAGAAATAGAAGCAACAATCTTCATAAATGCTCCCCACGGACATTTCCTGCCCCCGGCTCCCTGCAGATCCAGATAAAATAGTACGGGACACGCTAAGGGCAAAGCTTGCTCCCTCACCATCAGCTCTTGTTCCCGGGCAGACAACTTCCAATGGACACTCCGCAGCTTGTCTCCAGGCTGATAATTCCGTATCTGAAAGACTTCAGCGGGATCATCGCCTCCCCACACATCCGAAAAGGTATCGCTCTCTCCGGCAAAATCCCGGCTTTTCTTAGATACGGCAACAGGAACCGGAATGATCTCGGGCAGGACCAGGATTTTCTCCTCCCAATGCTCCCACCTCTTCCTGGGCAAAGGAACGGCCAAAATGCCAATAGGATCCAGACACCATATGCGGTGGATCCTGATCCGCACTGTACCGGCGCCCCCTGCCAAAAATTCTCCCTGAATGCAGGCATAGCCATTGCCATCCCTGTTATTTTGCCTTTTCCTTCCCCGTCCGGGGACGCTTCCCTGGAACGCAGCTTTTTCCCGCCTTCCGGTATATTCCAGCCGAAGCTTAATAACTACTGTGATCCCCGGCAGGATGGAGGGATTATAACACGCAGCCGATACCGCCAGCCTCTTTCCCTCCTCAGTCACCTGGACAGGGATCTCCAGTCTGACCCGCAGCCTTCTCATCCAGGGAAAATATACAATAAAAAGCGCAGCCGGCAGAGCTAATTCTACATAAAACAATAACAGTAAGCTTTCACTGTTATACAGCATCGCCGCATACAGTGTGACAGCTGACGCCAGCAGATAAAACAATCCTCTCTTCATACTACCTGCCCCTTATGCTATTTCTTCATGCGGATAGTAGGCTTTGCCACACTTTCCAGGATCTGCTCCAGCACATATGACACAGACATCTTCCCCACTCTGGCTTTTGAGTTCAAAAGGATCCGATGGCTTGCCACCGCAGCAAATATCTTCATCACATCATCCGGGGAGACATAATCCCGCTCCTCCAAAAATGCCTGCGCCCTGGCCATGCGCACGGCAGCGATCGTACCCCGGGGGCTAAGCCCCAATTCAATCAGGGGATGCTTTCTGGTAGCCTGTACCAACTCTACAATATAAGAATATACTTCATCCTGGATAAAAATCTGTTCTACATATTCTCGGATGGCCACCAGCTCCCGCCCCGGTATCACCCCGGAAATCTGATCCAATGGGAGCCCGCTGCTCTTCCCCTTGGCTATATCAATCTCATTTTCTGCAGAGGGATATCCCATAGTCATACAGATCATAAAACGGTCTAACTGGGATTCCGGCAAAAGCTGCGTCCCCACGCTCCCCACAGGGTTCTCAGTGGCAATGACGATAAAGGGCTCCGGCACAGGCCTGGTCACTCCCTCTACAGTAACGCGGCCCTCCTCCATCACTTCCAGCAAAGCAGATTGGGTCTTGGGAGAAGTACGGTTAATCTCATCTGCCAGAAACAGGTTGCACATGACCGCACCCGGCTGATACTCAAACCTCCCCTCCTTTTCCTGATACATAGAAAACCCCAGGATATCAGAGGGAAGCACATCCGGCGTAAATTGGATCCTCTGGCTGTCCAGCTCCATAGCTCTGGCAAAAGCCATTGCCAGCGTAGTCTTGCCCACTCCCGGTATGTCATCGATCAGCAGATGGCCTCCTGCCAGAATGGCAGCCATCGCCAAACGGACACAATCATCTTTGCCGATCACCGCCTTCCTCACCTCTGCCATCACCCGGCATACTTCAGCAAAATATTCCTCTTTCATGTATTCCCTCCACAATCATTCTTTTTATAGGATATCGCACACCATCCCCCGTGTCAATTATCCCTATCATGACCCCCTGCCCGTACAAACTCAGGCCAGGTATGCGCTGCACTGCCCTGATCCCTGTCTCCTCCAGCAGCTCGTCAGAAGACATCAACCCAAAGCATCGGGGCAGTACTGCGCCGATCCTCTCCAGTTCCCCTGGCGTCCTGGTATTATTATAAATAACGCCAAAATAATTGGCAATAAGCTGATAACAGGAAGTACCATAGGTCTCAGGAATGCTCTCCCCATTTCCATAGTATTCTATGATATAATCCCAGTAATCCTCCGAATAAACCGCTTCCATACATTCTTCATCCATAACTGCTCCCTCCAAATCTCCAAAAAAGAAACACCCTGCAGCGGATTATCCTTTGCATGGTGTCTCTGTCCTCTCTATTTTCTTTTACTGCTTCTGGGCCAATAGTTTTGCCTCCCCGCTTTCTCGCATTTCGATCTTAGGAGTGCCATTCTGCTCGATATAATCCTTGGTGATCGTCACTCTTCCGATCAGATCATCCTTCGGTATCTCATACATGATATCCAGCATAAACTCCTCAATAATGGCCCGCAGCGCCCGGGCTCCCGTCTTCTTCTCGGCCGCCTTTTTAGCAACAGCCCGCACCGCTTCCTCATCAAACTGCAGGTCCACCTCATCCAGCCGCAAAAGCTTTTGATACTGTTTCAAGATGGCATTCTTAGGCTGAAGCATCACCTGTACCAGCATTTCCTCTGTCATAGCCTGGAGTGCGCACAGCACCGGAAGGCGCCCCAGGAATTCCGGTATCATCCCAAATTCCCGCAAATCCTCCACCGTTGCCTTCTGCAGGATATTTTCATCCATGTCATACCGGTCCTTCAACTCCGCATTAAAACCAATGGACGCCTGCCTGGTCAAACGATTCCTCACCACCTTATCCAATTCCGGAAATGCCCCGCCGCAGATAAACAGAATATTTCTTGTATCAATAGCAGCCATAGGCACCATGGCATTTTTGCTGTTGGCCCCTACCGGCACCTCCACCCGGCTGCCCTCCAGCAGCTTCAACATCCCCTGCTGGACAGACTCGCCGCTTACATCCCGGCTGTTGGTATTGCGTTTCTTAGCGATCTTATCAATTTCATCAATAAAGACAATGCCATGCTGCGCCTCCTCCACATCATTGTCTGCCGCCGCCAGCAGCTTAGACAGCACACTCTCCACATCGTCCCCGATATACCCTGCTTCCGTCAAAGACGTAGCATCCGCGATCGCCAGAGGGACCTGAAGGATCCGTGCAAGCGTTTTCACCAGATAGGTCTTGCCACATCCGGTGGGTCCTATCATTAAAATATTTGATTTCTCAATCTCAATATCATCCATCGTATCCGTAAGCACCCTCTTGTAATGGTTATAGACCGCCACGGAGACTACCTTTTTAGCATACTCCTGCCCTACGACATATTCATCCAGTTGCTTCTTAATAATATGTGGGGCTGGCAGGTGATGGATATCAAAAGTATCTTTAGAAGATCTATTATCCTTCTTTTTATCAGAAGCCGCCTTCTTTTCCTGCTTTTGGCTTTTAGGGGAATCCTCATAGACAGGCGGCTGTCCCATGCTAAATATATCCATATAAGGCATTCCCGGAAATCCTGCCATATTTCCCATAGAATCAAAGGTTCTCTGCATACAGTCCGTACAGATGAAGATATTGTTGGGGAGCCGTATCATTTTCCCCACCTTGCTCTCCGGTCTCCTGCATACATAACAAATGTCTTCCTGCTCATTATTTTCTCTGTTGTTATCTTCTGCCATTTTTAGCCTCCATGCTGCCGGAAATCACATTCCGTCATTCTACGATGTCTATAGTCTACTAATTGCACCTTTTATCCCCCAGTGCATTCTAAGATAGACCTATTGTACCATTATATGCGAAAAGGGTCAAAACGTACTATCTTTAATTCTTCTATATAAATATAAATGCCCTTATACATAAAAACGCCGAAAACCTTGAAAAATCAATGCTTCCGGCGATGTTCCCAGCGTCGCTAAGAGGATTTGAACCTCCGGCCTACCGCTTAGGAGGCGGTCGCTCTATCCAGCTGAGCTATAGCGACATTTAAATTGTATTTTTCTGACAATACAAATTTTATTCTATTATATATAGAAAAAAATGTCAAGCAGCAGATTCCGCTGCAAACCATAGGCGCAAAAAGAGGGCGCAAAAACCTGGAACGTCCGGCAAACCCCTTAAAATATGGCAAAAACTGGACATGATTTATATAAATAAAATCGAAATTAAATTTATAAAAAAATTATAGAATTAATTTTATAAAATCATTACATATTATAACAAACGCTGTAAACACTATGTTTACGCCTATAGATGGATATTAAAGGAAATATCGAAAAAGGATTGCATTCCTAATTTTCTCATGCTATAATAGGTGACACGCGATTGAAATATGGTTGCGTAGTTCTTAATTATGTGGCATTCCTGTTAAGAAGCTCACTATCATATTAAAGGGAAGCAGACTACGGTGACGACAGCAATGCAGCATCTGCTATCTTGCTATAAAGCAGACAGATAAAGCAGATATTGCCAGACAACTACAAGGAGACTAATCCTGACAACATGCGTTTCAAGTAGGGGGTTGATGGAATGATCGATTTTCATTCTCACATTTTGCCAAAAATAGATGATGGAAGCCACAGTGTCCAAGAAAGTGTGGAAATGATATATCGAGAAAGTGAGCAGGCAATAAAGTGCATCGTAGCAACTCCTCATTTTTATGCCAGCAAAGATTCCATTGAACCATTTCTGGAGCGGAGGAATAACAGCCTCCAGCAGCTTCAGGAAGCACTACAAGACGATGAATGTGCGCCCAGGCTGTACATTGGTGCAGAGGTAGCCTATTTCTCAGGTATGGGAAAGGCGGATCTTCTACATCATCTATGTATTGAAGGAACTTCCGTACTTCTATTGGAAATGCCCTTCTGCCAATGGGACACAGAGATACTCAAGGATGTAGAACGAATTGTGGAAAAGCAGAAACTTACTGTTATGTTAGCCCATATCGAGCGGTATGTGGAATTTCAAAAGAAACGGGAGGCCTGGAATGAAATATTTCAGATGCCCCTATATTCACAGATGAATGCCGGCTGCTTTTTAAATTGGAAAAAAAGGCGGATGGCATTCCGGCTGCTGAAAGAAATTCCGGATATTGTTCTGGGCAGCGACTGTCATAACCTTAGCCAGCGTCCACCCAATCTGCTGGAAGGACGGACTGTGATCCGCCAGCGGGCAGGCGAGGCAAGGCTGGCTGCAGTAGATGAATTAGGAGAGAGGATTTTGCAACCATGAGAAGGAAAGGACGATATCCGCTGATCATAGCTATTACAGTGGGGATCGTTGCAACCGCAGCTGTATATCTGGCAGCAGAACAGGTGGAACAAAAGCTTTCTTCCGACAGCGCTCCACACCAGGAGGCTTCCATGCCTCTGCCAACGGAAGATCCCGTTCAGGGTGTGCTAAAGCTAAACGGGGAAAAATATGCATGGACGCACGAGATAGAAAACTATCTGGTGATCGGAACCGATGCAAGCGGCAATCAAACGGAAAATGAAGACGAATACCGCGGGACCATGGCAGATTTTTTGCTGATACTTGCGGTTGACAGGACTGACCACACTTTCAGTATGATTCAGCTCAATCGGGATACGATCACAGAAGTGACGCTCCTGCAGGCTGATGGCAGTGGATTAGCAAGCGCAGAAATGCAGATCTGCACGGCTCACTGGTATGGCGGCGATCCTGTGCAAAGCTGTGAAAACACGGTGGAAGCGGTATCAAAGCTCCTGGGTGGACTTCCCATCAAAGGATACTATTCCTTGAACATGAAGGACATTCCGTCTCTAAACCATGCAGTCGGCGGCGTGACCGTCACGATTGAAGATGATTTTTCCAAAGTGGATCCTTCGCTCCGTCAAGGCCGCACCTTAAAGCTCAGTGATGAACAAGCCTTCACTTATGTACACGACCGCTACGATGTGGGAGACCAGAAGAACAGCTCCCGCATGAAACGCCAGCAGAGTTACATGAAGGGGTTCTGGGAACGGGCACAGGAGAAAAACGAAGAAGATCCCGCATTTGTCACTGACTTGTACCAACAGCTGGAAGAAACCGCCGTCACAGACCTGACTGGCAAAGATATCTCCAGACTGGTGCGGGAGCTGAACCGCAGCGCCAATCGAGGCATCTATTGCTTTGAAGGCAAAGAAAAAATCGGGCAGCGATTAAATGATGGAATTAACCATGTAGAATTCTTTATAAACGATGAGTCACGGCTCCGTATATTAAAAGAAATCTATGGGCTCATGGAATATAAGAGAAAAAAGTAACAGAAAGGTTTAACCAGTATGAACACGAATACAGGGCAAATCCAAGTTCAAGACAAAGACGAATTTGAGATAGATTTAATTGAATTACTATACTATTTCCGGAGTAAGCTGGTCACTATACTTGCTATCTTTTTTGCAAGCGCATTGATCGCGGGACTGATCACCCATTACTTTATTACTCCGAAATACCAGGCTACTTCCATGTTGTATATGGTATCCGCCTCCAGTGATTCTGTAGTGGATCTGACTGATCTGAATCTGGGAACCTCATTATCTGCGGATTATGAAAAATTATTGCATATCCGGCCGATCTTCGAGGAGATCATTGAGGAGGAAAAGCTTTCCTACACCTACGATGAATTGCTGAGTATGGTAACGATCTCTACGATTGAAAATACTCGTATTTTAACAGTAACTGTAACAAGTACCGATCCTGCAGAAGCCCAGAGCATTGCTAATGACCTGGCAGAGAAGGCAGTAACTTACCTGCCGAAGCTGATGGAGACTTCTGCTCCAAATATTGCAGAATATGCTATTTACCCGGAAGGGAAAAGCTCGCCCAGCCTGCCAAAGAATACAATGCTGGGAGCGCTGATCGGCCTGGTGCTGACCTTAGGCGTGCTGACCGTAATGTTCGTTATGGACGATACACTGCAGTCTGCAGAGGATGTTGAAAAGGTATTTGGCATCATGCCAATGACGGTCATTCCAGAAGGCAATATCCAAAATGCATCTGACAAGTCAGACCGTAAAGTGCGTAGAAAGAAAAAGCTATTTCATTTACGGAAAAGAAAAAGGAGCGCGAGAAAGAAATGAGCCAGTTAACAATACAGAACTTACCAGAACTTCCCTATGCATTGCAGGAAGCTGTCAATCGGCTTCGTATCAATATTAATTTTCTGGGGAATGAGATAAAAAAAATATTGGTGATTAGCACATTTCCAAATGAAGGAAAGAGTTTTGTAGCTCTCCAGCTGTGGCAGCAAATGGCAGAATCTGGGTCTCCTTCCATTCTGTTGGATACAGACTTAAGAAAATCTGTTATGGTAGAGCAATATGGTATGGCGTTACAGGGCGGAGGCTCTATAAAGGGAACTTCCTATGTCCTGGCTAATGATATCTCCATTGAAGACGCTATTTTTCACACCGACATGGAATGTGGGGATATCCTTCCAAATGTAGACAACGTAGTCAATCCGTCTATGCTGTTGGAAAGCGAGCGGTTTGAACAAATGTTAGCATATATGGGCGAAAAATACCGCTATGTATTTGTGGATGCCCCTCCGTTAGATCTGGTGAGCGACGGAGAAAAAATTGGTTCTCTGTGCGATGGAGCCGTACTGGTAGTCCGTAGCGGCGTCACCTCCCGGGGAATGGTTAAAAATTCCATTCGCCAGTTGGAGCGCGCAGGCTGCCCACTGCTTGGTATCGTACTCAACCGTGTTGAGAGCGCCAAAAGTGGTTATTACTACAAAAAGTATGGTGGCGGAAAATATTATGGAAGCCGCTACTATTCCAACTCTTATTATTATAAATAAGAGAAGGACAGTTTTTATTTAATCCGTGAGTCCGCTGGGATTCCTGCAAAGCAGGGAAACCGGCTTACTCAATAGAAAATTTCCGATGAAAGGAGGAAACGTAGACATGAAGAAGGCACTTAAGAAAGTTCTGGTATGTGCTCTCGCAGCAGCCCTTACTGTAAGTACGGCGGATATGGCTCAGGCTGTAACTCCCAGTACATCAACAGGGTTGCAGACAGTACAGCAGAATGATGCGACAGCAGACAAGACCAATGGCATCGTTGCTGTAGTGGATACCAAGGAGGATGGAAGCGCAACATTTAGTGGGGTTGAGACTACTACTAAAAAGAGCGTGACTGTATCTTCAAAGGTTACAGTAAATGGTGTCAGCTACACGGTGACTACAATTGGTGCCAAAGCATTTGCTAATGCGAAAAAAGCAACAAAAGTCACTCTTCCTGCGACTGTAAAGACAATCAGTAAAAATGCATTTACCGGTGCAAAGAAATTAAAGACTATCACTTTAAATTCTACCAAAGCAATCACGGTAAAAAAAGGTGCATTTAACGGATTGAACACCAAGAAAATGACAGTCAAAGTCAGCAAAAAAATGTCTGCAACACAGTTGAAGAAACTGAAAAAGACATTGAAGTCAGCCGGCTTTAAAGGAAAAGTGAAGAAAGCCTGACAAAATTGAGACTAACTGAGTTCCTTAATAGGAAAGTAGATGCCCTCGGACTAGGTTTTCTACCTTAGGCTGAGGGTATCTTCTTTTTTCTCAAATTTTCTATGACCCCAGAAAGGAGCAAAATATGTACACAAAAGCAGATTTAGGCTGGTGGAAGCATTTTGATTTTATTTTTCTGGACTTGATCATTGCAGAGGCCGTATTTATGCTGGCATTTTTCCTGCGCCATGGAAATCTCTCATTGGTCCACTCAAAAATATATAGTGAAATGATTCTTTTTATAATTGTCTTTCACATCATTATCGTTTTTTTTCTGGAAAATTATCGGGACATTTTGAAACGCGGAAATCTACAGGAATTTAATATGGTTTTAAAATATAACTTGGTTCTTTTTGTGGCGTTAATGAGTTATATGATGTTACGAAAAACCACCAGCGAATACTCCCGTATCACACTGGCGCTGTTCCTGGTTCTGAATTGCGGCATTATGTTTCTTTTTCACATAATCCACAAGAATTTTCTCCTTCACTATCGGCTAAACTCGCAAAAAATGCAGATCATGCTTCTCGTTACAACCAGCAGCAATGCAGAGGAGACCGTGAAGAAGATTCAGAAGAACCAGTTTGGAATAACCCGGCTGAGCGGGCTTGTACTGCTGGACCGCCCCGCTACAGGGGAATCTATCGCCGATATTCCTGTAGTGGCAGACCGTGATACGATGTTTGAATATGCCCGGTCAAATGTTGTGGATGAGATTTTATTTAATACGGATCTGAAGGATGTAGAGACCTATATGGAACAATTTTTGCTCATGGGAATTGTCGTTCACATTGATCTGGAATTTTTGTTGAACACGGAAAGGGGAGAGCTTAACCAGGTAAACTCCATTCCTGTATTGACTACCAGCATCAATTCTGTCACCATTAAACAATTGTTCTTCAAGAGAATTATGGACATTGCCGGAGGATTGGTGGGAAGCCTGCTCACGCTGATCGCTACACTGATCTTTGGACCGATCATTTATTTCCAATCAGCCGGGCCAATCTTTTTTACCCAGAACCGAGTGGGGAAAAACGGAAGGCTGTTTAAAATTATCAAATTCCGCTCTATGTATGCCGATGCCGAGGAACGGAAGAATAAGCTGCTTGCCCAAAATGAAATGAATGGCCCTATGTTTAAAATGGAAAATGACCCCAGGGTCACCCCCATTGGAAAATTCCTGCGAAGAACTAGTATTGACGAACTTCCTCAGTTCTTCAATATCTTGTGCGGTGATATGAGCCTTGTAGGGACCCGTCCCCCTACTGTGGATGAATATGAGCAATATCAGCTGCCTCATAAGAGCCGTCTTGCTATCAAGCCAGGATTAACCGGCATGTGGCAGATAAGCGGCAGAAGCCAGATCACAGACTTTGAGGAGGTGGTCCGGCTGGACAACGAATATATCCGGAACTGGAGCCTGTGGCTGGACATAAAGATTATCTGTAAGACCATCGGCGTGGTATTGAAAAAGAAAGGGGCGAAGTAGGGAACTCGAACCGCTCCGCCATAAAAAGCAACAATAGCTGTATAACTGCAGGGCAGAGCCAGGCAACCGGCCCTGCCCTGCAGTAACTATTCACATAATCCTTCCATCCTGCAAAAAGATAACCCGGTCTGCCATATCTGCGCATTTCATATTATGTGTTACCATGATCAAAGTCTGTTTATATTTTTTTACACATCTTTTCAGCAGTTCCATAACCTCACTTGTTGAATGAGAATCCAGATTTCCTGTTGGTTCATCAGCTAATATGATCTGCGGTTTATTGACCAGCGCCCTGGCAATGGCAACTTTCTGTTGCTGTCCCCCAGACAATTCATTTGGATATTGATTTAACAAAGAATTTAACCCCAGATCATCAAATAATTCTGATAATTCCTTTTCCTCATCATAACTCTCTTTACAGCAAACTTGTGTAAAACGGAATGAATTCCCCGAGAGATTCCAGGATTTTTTTAATCGATCACACCATTCCAGACTGATAAGCGCATAATTCCCTTCCAGAGGTATCCCATCTACAAATCCAGAAACCTGGCATTTTAATATATATTCCTCCTCATTTCCATCCTCAGTAACCTTTACTGTAATCCAATCCCCAATTTGATAAGGCTTCTTTAAACCTGCATTTTCAGAAACATCCAGGCATATTTCTCCATCACTATCAGGAAGACTTCCTTCTACCAGAGAAGCATCCATTATATATTCCAAATCCCCTCGATAACCCATAACTGTAGTCGGCAGAAGCGCATCTTCCAAATAAATATCACCCAAAAAATCACCTGATAAATATCCTTTACAAGAATTTTGAGCAACATACTGTTCTACTTTCTTCTGCTGATCTTCTCCAATATCTACAAACGCCATATCATATTTCTGTCCTTCGGACGCCATGGCTATAAATGTCTGTGATATACTGTCTGCGGTCAACAAAAGATTGTACATCAACGCCACTGAAACCACGATTCCAAATAAGGTATATCCTAAGATTTTTCTATCCCGAATGCAATATTTAACAACCAAATGGAACATTGTATCCCCCCCCTATTATTTATAGATTTTGACACTATTTTAGGAATACAAATTCTTCCAGCTCCAACAAAGGCTTTCCTTCCAAATATCTTGCTGCCCATCCTTCCACGCCATGCTCTGGGATGAGATAAAGGGCGTGCCTGCCGGTGATCCGTGGTAAATCCGCGCGATAAATACCATCGCCCGTGCCAATCTTAACTCTCCCTATCTCCTCCGTATCATAGTCGTCCAGCAATATGCGCAGAACGCAATCTGTCCCCATCCCTCTTACCTTTATGGCGATCTGTAACCTATCCCCTGTATAATCTTCTCCAAAATCAAAATACTTATATCCAATAATATTTCGATCCGTTATATTTGCCACCACTCTTGTAAAAAGATCCTTTTCCGTTATAAAACATCCGCCCTTTAGTACACAGGCAATTTCGGCCTTTGTGATCTGGTATGGATCTAAACTTTCTTCAAACCCGAGGGAGGTCATTTCCACAGTAGGTATCGTGCCATCCTCCAGAATCTGTATCTTTTCCACACAGGCGCGCCTCGACATAATACTATTATTGGTCATGCGATGGTAAAACACATACCATTGTCCATTGATCTCGCAGACAGACCCATGGTTATTCCCTGCCGGATAATCTACGCCATTGTCAATAATATATCCCCTATAAGTAAAAGGCCCCGCAGGCGATTGAGAGGTGGCATAAGCAAGCCGGCTTCCCTTTACCGGAGAATAGATCAGATAATATATCCCGTTAATTTTTCTGGGAGAGCTCGCCTCAAAAAAACGCTGTTCCTCCGGCGCCCCCTCTCCATCGTCTATCACCGGCCGCCTATAACTTCCATCCACAATCTCATACATATTCTGTGGGTTGATTTCATTCATATGGGACTCTGTAAAACCATAGTATACATAAACTCTGCCATCGTCATCTACCAGAACGCCTGCGTCATTAAAGATTCCTTCATCCCCTACCTGAGAATGATACTCATATTGGGACAATAATTGAAAAGGCCCCTCCGGATGGTCCGATACTCCTACGGCTCCTTTAGCGTCTACGATATAAGCGTAGAGATAATATTTTCCATCCTTCTCGACTACATCCGGCGCAAATAATTCATGATCTGTCCACGGCGTATCCGGTTCCCGCACCTTTTTTTCGCTGCAGGGCACCTTCCCAGGCCTGGTGCGAAAACTATCGCCATGGCATGTCCACTGGTTTAAGTTATCAATCGGCGCCGACCACACCTTTAATTTAAAATCGCAGAATGCCGTTCCTGCAACTCGGTCATGTGAACCGTACAGATACACCCGGTTCCCAAACACTCTCGGCTCTCCATCGGGAATATATTCCCACAACGGCAAAATTGGATTTGGCATGATTCCTCTCCTTTCTTTTACAAACCTTCTCCTAACAGATACACTTATATGTCTATTATATCGTCAGACAAAGAGACGACCCTTGCCTGACGGGTTAATGGATCCCTGTTCTGATAGTCGAATAATACTATGCATTTCTTCATTATCAGGATCCCCTCCTGAAGATAATCCAGCACTTGAAAATCAAAGCTTTCCAAATGTGTCATCCTGGCTGCCTGTCTCTGGTCATAAGCTTCATAATCCGGCAGATACTGGCGGCGCAGGCTGGGATCCTGATAAAATTTGCGATCCCATTCCTTTTGCCGGGAAGACTGCCCTATCTGTAAAAATGCAGGGCGCGATTTCAGATTTTCCCGGGCATACAGATCATATAGCAAAAGCTGGCGAAGGATGTGATCCTCCCGGGAAATCTTCTCCCTGTAAAATTCCAATAATATTTCGTAACGGAGGAGCCGGGAGGAATGAATCCCCGCATAGCCCTTTTCCTGGTAATAAGCCCCTATCTCCTGATAAAAATCAAACGGCGTGGAAAACCTCCCGGTCACATAGGGAAGGCTGGCCTGAAACTGCATACTGTTATAATATCTCTCCACCATATCCTCTACCTGCTTTAACCGGAGAACATCCCTGTATGGAAGCCATTGAGTATAAAGCACCTCATACGGCGGCTTTTCCTGAAAGACAATTCCCAATTCCTTATGTTCCCCGAAAAGAGGAGATCCCTTCAAAAGCTTCAGAAAGCCCAGCTGCAGCTGATCCGGCCTCATTGCATATACTTCATTAAAAGAACGGCGAAACGACCTATAGTCCTCATAGGGCAGCCCGGCGATCAAATCAAGATGCTGATGAATGTTCCTTCCCTCCCGGATCTGCCCTACCCTTTTCTTTAATATGGCCAGGTCAGTAACCCGCCGGATCGCCTTTAAGGTGTCCGGATTGGTGGACTGAACCCCAATCTCAAATTGCGCCAGTCCAGGCCGGAATCGATGTATATATTCTATTTCTTCCTCCGTCAAAAGATCGGCAGACAGTTCAAAATGAAAATTAGTCACACCATTATCATGCTCATAAAGATACCGCCAGATTCGCATCGTATGCTGTCTCTGGCAATTAAAGGTCCTGTCCACAAACTTAACTTGGGCAACTTTCCGGTCCAGGAAAAACTGCAGCTCCTGCTCCACCAGTCCTATACTGCGCAGCCTTACTTTTCTGTCCACGGAAGACAAACAATAACTGCAGTTAAAGGGACAGCCCCGGCTGCTCTCATAATAAATGATCCGATGTTCCAATCCCTCTATTTCCTCTCCGTTCCCATAAGGAAAGATAATCTCATCTATGGGCAGCGGCTCCCTGGGAGGGGTTGTAACGATCTCTCCTGCCCCAGAGTCCCAATATACGATCCCGGGAATCCCGGATAATTCTATTCCCTTCCACTGCTCCCGGCCTTCCAGGGCATAAGCCTGATAAACCTCCTGGAAAGTACCCTCTCCCTCCCCCACCATTACACCGCTTATCCACGGACACTCTGCCAGCAGCTGCTCTGGCTGATAAGATACCTCCGGGCCTCCCAGCCAGATGGGAACTTCCGGCAGGATCTTGTGCAATTCTACGGCAAGCTCTCTAATCTGACGGATATTCCAGATATAACAGGAAAAGGCCAGAAACTCTGGTTGGCGTTGGTAAATGTCTGACATAATATCTTCCAGACTCTGGTTGATCGTATATTCTGCCAATCCCAGGCCGTCTCTCGGTATTCCATGCGCCAGCGCATATGCCCGGATACTATAAAGCCCCAAATTAGAATGGATATATTTGGCATTCATTGCCACCAATAACGCTTTCATAACCCTCTCACTTCCTGGTCTTTCATTTTGCAAAAACTTGTTACAATTATAGCATCCAACGGACATCTGTCAACCATGGCCTTCCCATCCCTCTCAGGCCGCCGGCCCTCCTTTGGGGCATGATAAAAGGGCGCTGTGCCCAGTAACACAACACCCCTGTCAAACCATATTTTCCTGTTATCTTAACAAGGTTTCTTGTCGATCTGCGGATTAAAGGCATAGAAATCTTTAGGATTCAAATTTTCCTGTGTCCGCCGCAATGCCTCGCCGAATCTCTGGAAATGAACTACCTCCCGCGCTCTTAAGAAACGAATGGGATCAGCAATCTCCGGATCCTTAATCAGACGGAGGATATTGTCGTACGTGGTTCTGGCCTTTTGTTCCGCTGCCATATCCTCATACAGATCGGTGATCGGATCTCCCTTACTCTGGAATTCGCAGGCATTAAAAGGAATTCCTCCCGCCGCCTGCGGCCAAATAGCCAGAGTATGATCCACATAATACGTGTCAAATCCGGATGCCTTAATTTCTTCAGGCGTAAGATTCTTTGTCAGCTGGTGTATGATCGTAGCAACGATTTCCAGATGGGCCAATTCCTCTGTACCTACAGAAGCCCCGATAATGTTCCGATTACCGTTTTTGAGGACGAGCATAATACGACCGGTTTTCCGATACATAGTATCCTTAAGATTTGATTCGACATTTGAATAAAAGGAAACGGCCTGTTTGTTTGGAGTGGACAAGCAGGCCATTTTCTTATACGAAACCACCCTATTGAAGGATTTGAATTGGGGTGATTAACTACGGTTGATTTTTTCGCCAAAAATGTGCTATACTATATGAAATCACCCAATCGATGGATTTACTTTCGGTTGGTTTCGTATAGAGGTGAGCAGATGTTGGATTTGAATGCGATAAGTGCGCTTAGAAATATTTTCTCGGATTATCAATATATCATGACGACTGCCGAGCTACAGGCGGAAAAGCTGTATTATGCGGATATTCAGCTCATGTTGAAAGAAGGCTTGATTGAAAAGATTAAAAGGGGTACTACCATTGGATGGAAGATACGATAGGCAGCGAAGTTCTGATTATCAACCGCCTTTTCCCCGATGCTGTTTTGTGTATGGAAACTGCATTGTTTTATTACAGATACAGTGACCGTAACTCTGCGGAATGGAATCTCGCACTGAATAAGAATGTTTCAAAAGAGCGCACAAAAATGGATTATCCTTTTATAAAAGTCTATCGAATGGAACCTTCTTTGCTACCACTTGGAGAGACAACCGGCGAAATAGATTTTATCAAAGTCCGAATTTATGACCGTGACCGTACCATTTGCGATGTGTTGCGGAATATGAACAAGATGGACAAAGAGGTCTTTAATAAGGCAATTCAAGGATATGTGAATGATACAAAGAAAAACATTCCCAATCTCATGCGATATGCAAAGGAACTGCGTGTACAGAAAAGAGTAAGGGAACTGATTGGAGTGTGGTTGTAATGGCAGATCAGGCGGCATCGGTTCTTGCAAAACTTCGGAACAAAGCCAAAGCATCCGGCATTAGCTATCAGCAATGCTTGCAGCTTTTTGTGCAGGAGGAATTTTTAAGGAAATTATCGAAATC
>CANPZE010000005.1 GCA_947589315.1 uncultured Lachnospiraceae bacterium
GGCCCTACTACGATAACAGAACGCCCGGAATAATCCACGCGCTTACCCAGCAGATTCTGACGGAAACGCCCCTGCTTTCCTTTCAACATATCGGAAAGGGATTTCAGCGGCCGGTTGCCCGGCCCTGTTACCGGACGTCCCCGGCGCCCATTATCGATCAGGGCGTCTACTGCCTCCTGGAGCATTCTTTTCTCGTTGCGCACGATAATGTCCGGCGCTCCCAGCTCCAATAATCTCTTCAGACGATTATTCCGGTTAATGATCCGGCGGTACAGGTCGTTCATATCGGATGTGGCGAAACGTCCGCCATCCAACTGTACCATAGGGCGGATATCCGGCGGGATCACAGGGATCACGGTCAGGATCATCCACTCCGGCTTATTCTTGGATTCCCGGAATGCCTCAATAACCTCTAGCCTCTTTATAATACGGGCCCTCTTCTGCCCGGACGCATTCTTTAGTTCGTCTTTGAGCGCAATGGACTCTTCCTCCAGATCAATGCTCATCAAAAGCTCCATAATGGATTCTGCGCCCATGCCTGCCCGGAAGCTGTCCCCATATTTGCCCTTGGCTTCCTGATATTCTGCCTCGCTCAGGATCTGTTTCTGCTGCAGGCCGATGCCATCCTGGGTCTCCAGCACGATATAAGCAGCGAAATACAGTACCTTTTCCAGGTTCTTGGGAGATACGTCCAGGATCAATCCCATGCGGCTGGGAATCCCCTTAAAGTACCATATGTGGGATACCGGGGCAGCCAATTCGATGTGCCCCATACGTTCCCGGCGAACGCTTGCCTTGGTAACCTCTACTCCACAACGATCGCAGACAACGCCTTTGTAGCGGATCTTTTTGTATTTACCACAGTGACACTCCCAGTCCTTGCTGGGACCAAATATTTTCTCACAGAAAAGTCCGTCCTTCTCCGGCTTCAAGGTCCTATAATTGATGGTCTCCGGCTTTTTTACCTCGCCGCGGGACCACTCTCTGATCTTTTCAGGGGAAGCAAGACCGATCTTGATCGAATCATAGGTGATATGCTTCTCTTCTTTCATATTACTCTCTGTCATAGTTCCTCCATTTTCCACATATTTGCTGTGGTTTACGTGCTACTTATATCGAATCAGCTCAGAATCGGTTCTTCCTCAAAGACGCGGAAGGATTCCTCTTCCAGCTCCTCTACGGTTCCCTCTGTAAATCCGGCAGCCTCAAAGGATTCTCCATTGCCAAAGGCAAAGTTCTCATCGCCATCGATCAACGGCTTGATCTCGTCATCATCGGTATCGTCCACACTTTCGTTCATCTTGACTTCTACGCCATTTTCGTCCAGTACGGTCACATCCAATGCCAGTGCCTGCAGCTCTTTCAGGAGTACCTTGAAGGACTCGGGAATACCCGGGTCGGAAATGTTCTCGCCCTTGATGATCGCCTCGTAGGTCTTAACGCGCCCTACTACGTCATCGGATTTGACGGTAAGGATCTCCTGCAGGGTATAAGCAGCTCCATAGGCCTCCAGGGCCCATACCTCCATCTCTCCAAAACGCTGTCCGCCAAACTGGGCTTTTCCACCCAAAGGCTGCTGGGTAACAAGAGAGTAGGGGCCGGTAGAACGCGCATGGATCTTGTCGTCTACCAGGTGGTGGAGCTTCAGATAATGCATGAAGCCTACGGTAACTGCACCATCAAAATATTCTCCGGTGCGCCCGTCCCGAAGCCTTACTTTGCCATCGCGGTTGATCGGAACACCCTCCCACTCTTTGCGGTATTCCTGATTGCTGATGAGGTAATCCATCACCTCGGGGGCTAACACGTCTTTATATTTCTTCTTAAACTCTTCCAGCGGAGTATTGGCATAATCATTGGCCAGCTCCAGAGTGTCCATGATATCGTACTCATTGGCGCCGTCAAAGACTGGCGTGGCTACATTGAAGCCAAGCACCTTTGCTGCCAGGCTCAAATGGATCTCCAATACCTGGCCGATATTCATACGGGAAGGCACGCCCAAAGGATTCAATACAATATCCAATGGCCTTCCGTTGGGCAGGAACGGCATATCCTCCACAGGTAATACGCGGGAAACTACACCCTTGTTCCCATGGCGCCCTGCCATCTTATCACCTACCTGGATCTTACGCTTCTGGGCAATATAGATCCGGACAGTCTCATTTACCCCGGGAGGAAGCTCATCGCCGTTCTCTCTGGTGAATACCTTGGCATCCACAATAATTCCAAATTCTCCATGGGGTACCTTCAAAGAAGTATCTCTGACCTCTCTTGCCTTTTCGCCAAAGATAGCCCGCAGCAGCCTCTCTTCTGCTGTCAGCTCGGTCTCTCCCTTGGGGGTGACCTTTCCTACCAGAATATCTCCGGCGCGGACCTCGGCGCCGATGCGGATGATCCCTCTCTCGTCCAGATCCTTCAGGGCGTCCTCACCTACGCCAGGCACATCCCGGGTAATCTCCTCGGCTCCCAGCTTGGTATCTCTGGCCTCAGCCTCGTATTCGCTGATATGCACGGAGGTATAGATATCTTCCTGAACTAATCTCTCGCTGAGAAGTACCGCATCCTCGTAGTTGTATCCTTCCCAGGTCATGAAGCCGATCAGGGGGTTCTTGCCCAGGGCGATCTCCCCGCCGCAGGTAGACGGCCCGTCAGCGATCACCTGGCCAGCCTTTATTTCATCGCCTTTTTTGACGATGGGACGCTGGTTCATGCTGGTTCCCTGATTGCTTCGCTGGAATTTGGCCAGCCGGTAATTATGGTATCCTTCTGCTGTCTTGATTATAATTTCATTGGATGCAGAGCGTTCTACGATACCGTCTTCTTCTGCAACAACGCAGTTACCGGAGTCTACAGCTGCTTTCAGTTCCATGCCGGTCCCTACCACAGGAGCCTCTGTTACCAGAAGCGGCACAGCCTGGCGCTGCATGTTGGAACCCATCAAAGCCCGGTTTGCATCGTCATTCTCCAGGAAGGGGATCATGGCCGTTGCCACGGAAAATACCATTTTCGGCGATACATCCATCAGATCAATCTTGGACTTTGGAAATTCAGACGTCTCCTCCCGGAAACGCCCGGAAACATTATTGCTTACAAAGTGCCCGTCCTCATCCAGTTCCTCATTCGCCTGAGCTACAATGAACTTGTCTTCTTCATCGGCAGACAGATATACTACATCATCTGTTACCTGTGGATTCTCCGGGTCTGACTTATCTACCTTACGATAAGGCGCCTCGACAAAACCGTATTCGTTAATGCGGGCATAAGACGCAAGTGAGTTGATCAGGCCGATGTTAGGCCCTTCTGGCGTCTCTACCGGACACATACGCCCATAGTGGGAGTAATGTACGTCCCGCACCTCAAATCCTGCGCGGTCTCTGGACAGTCCGCCAGGCCCCAGTGCGGAAAGCCTTCTCTTATGGGTCAGCTCACTCAGCGGATTGTTCTGATCCATAAACTGGGACAGCTGGGAGCTTCCGAAGAATTCTTTAACAGCAGCGGTCACCGGCTTAATATTGATCAGGGACTGGGCGGTGATCGTAGACAGATCCTGGGTTGACATCCTCTCCCTGACTACGCGCTCCATACGGGACAGGCCGATCCGGTACTGATTCTGCAGCAGCTCGCCTACTGCGCGGATACGGCGGTTGCCCAGGTGGTCAATATCGTCATCATTACCGATCCCATATTCCAAATGGATATTATAGTTGATAGAGGCAAACATATCTTCTCTGGTGATATGCTTGGGGATCAGCTCGGCAATATTGTCCTGGATCGCCTCTATAATAGCCTCCTGCTCTTCATTCTGCTCCAGGATCTCCCTGAGCAGAGGATAATATACATCCTCGGTCACCCCGATGCTCCTGGGCTCTATCTCGGGCAGGTAGTATTTCAGGTCTACCATCATATTAGAGAGAATCTTGGTGACATGTTCCTCATACTCTACCATGACAGATACTACGCCTGAATTCTGCAGCTGGATAGCGAGAGCTTCTGTGATCAGGGTCCCTGCGGAGATCACTTCCCCCGTAACGCTATCCACTACATCTTCAGCCAGCTTACATCCTACAATACGGTTTTTGAAATGAAGCTTTTTATTGAATTTATAACGGCCCACTTTTGCCAGGTCATATCGTTTCGGGTCAAAGAACATCCCGTTTAACAGATTTTCTGCGCTCTCTACGGAAAGGGGCTCGCCGGGACGGAGCTTCTTATATAACTCCAAAAGCCCATCCTGGTAGTTCTCACTGGTATCTTTTTCCATGCTTGCCAGGATCTTCGGCTCTTCGCCAAACATTTCCTTGATCTCTGCATTGGTCCCCAGTCCCATTGCGCGAAGGAATACTGTGATGGGAACCTTTCTGTTTCTATCTACGCGAACAGAGAAGACATCGTTGGAATCCGTCTCATACTCCAGCCATGCCCCCCGGTTGGGGATGACCGTGGCGGAATACAGCTCTTTACCGATCTTATCATGCCCGATGGCATAATAAATACCCGGGGAACGTACCAGCTGGCTTACAATAACACGTTCTGCGCCATTAATAATAAAGGTGCCCGTAGCCGTCATCAAAGGAAGATCTCCCATAAAGATCTCATGTTCTTTGATCTCCTCGGTCTCCTTGTTGTGCAGGCGAACCTTCACCTTCAATGGCGCCGCATACGTAGCGTCCCGCTCTTTACACTGCTCAATGTCATACTTGCCTTCATCTCTGCAGAGTTCAAAGTCTACAAATTCCAGGCTGAGGTGGCCGCCAAAATCCGATATGGGAGAAATGTCCCGGAACACTTCTTTCAGGCCTTCATTCAGGAACCATTGATATGAGTTGGTCTGAACCTCAATGAGGTTAGGCATTTCCAGGACTTCTTTCTGACGGGCATAGCTCATTCTGACACTATTGCCTACTTTTACTGGACGTATCCTGTTCTTCTCCATTGATAATTTCACTCCTTATTTTTTAGAGTATTTTGCGGCCTGCCATATACCCTTTCGACAAGATATTACCTTTCTTGCGAAAAGGTATTGTCATCTCCCTATGTTATGTGCTATAATGATATCACTATAGGTTAATAGTATAGTCAGCCACAATAGTGCATTTTTCATGCTAACACCAAATGGCAGGAATGTCAAGTTTTTTTTGCTATTTTAAAATGGAGTGAATGGGGCTATAACTAAATATATTATTATATTAGGAAAGAATCCCGGCAGCGGGGTTTATTTTTTTCTCCTGATCCTCAGGGGGAACGGAGGTAGACTATGAAACAGATTCTTGATATTGACAAATTGCTTATGGAAATGACTCTGGAGGAAAAGGCTTCCCTCTGCTCCGGCGCTGATTTCTGGCATACAAAGGCGGTCGAACGGCTGGGAATCCCGGCGGTCATGGTGTCTGACGGGCCTCATGGGCTCCGCAAGCAGGAGGAGGAAGCAGATCATCTGGGCGTGGCAGAAAGCATTAAGGCGGTGTGTTTTCCTACGGCTTCTGCGATGGCATGTTCTTTCAACCGGGAGCTGCTGCAGGAAGTGGGCGCGGCTTTGGGCGAGGAGTGCCAGGCTGAGGATGTAGCCGTCCTGCTGGGACCGGGCGTCAATATGAAGCGCTCTCCCCTGTGCGGGCGTAATTTTGAATATTATTCTGAGGATCCCTATCTGGCCGGAGAGCTGGGCGCCGCTTTTGTCCAGGGCGTCCAGTCCCAGGAGGTAGGAGTCAGCCTGAAGCATTTTGCCGCCAATAATCAGGAGTGGCGCCGTTTTAGCATCAGCGCCCAGGTGGAGGAACGTCCCCTGCGGGAAATCTATCTGGCCCCTTTTGAACGGATCGTAAAAAAGGCCCGTCCCTGGACTCTTATGTGCAGCTATAATCGGATTAACGGAACGTATTCCTGTGAAAATGAATGGCTTCTGAATCAGGTGCTGCGGCGGGAATGGGGATTTCAGGGCCTGGTGATGACGGACTGGGGCGCTATGAATGAACGGGTCCCTGCCCTGAAGGCAGGATTGGAGCTGGAGATGCCTTCTACTTTTGGGGAGAATGACAGGCTGTTGGTGGAAGCGGTACAGGACGGCTCTCTTTCTATGGAAACCCTGGACCGGGGAGTCCGCCGTATTTTGGAGCTGGTGGACCGTTCTCTGTCCCACCGCCGGGAAAATGCTTCCTATGACAAAGAGGAGCATCACGCCCTGGCAAAACGGATGGCCCTGGATTCTGCCGTGCTTCTGAAGAATGACGGCATCCTGCCCCTGAAGCGGGAGGGGAATACTGCGGTAATCGGGCTTTTTGCCCAAAACCCGCGGATCCAGGGAGGGGGCTCCAGCCATATCAATTGCTGCCGCATCGACAGCGCCCTGGATGCGCTGAAGGACTGCCCGGGCATTACCTATGCCCAGGGCTACCGCACAGATCAGGATGTAATCGATGAGGAATTGGAGAGGGAAGCAATCCAGGCGGCCAGTAAGGCAGATGTTGCCGTAATCTTCGCCGGACTGCCGGATGCCTTTGAAAGCGAGGGCTATGACCGGACACATTTAGATATGCCGGAGTGCCAGAACCATTTGATCCAGGCCATCTGCCAGGTACAGCCTAAGGTGGCTGTGGTGCTGCACAATGGCTCTCCTATACGTATGCCCTGGCTGGATAAGGTATCCGCTGTGCTGGAAATGTATCTGGCAGGACAGGCCAGCGGCAGCGCCGCCGTGGAATTGCTGTGGGGGCAGGCCAATCCTTCCGGCAAGCTGGCAGAGAGTTTCCCCCTGCGCCTGGAAGATAATCCTTCTTATCTGAATTTCCCTGGTACGCGCACTCAGGTGAATTATCAGGAAGGGATTTTCATCGGCTACCGCTATTATGATAAGAAAAAGATGGATGTGCTGTTCCCCTTTGGCTTCGGCCTGAGTTATACCTCTTTCCAGTATGGAAATATGCGCCTTCTGGTAAACGGCCAGGAAAAGGCTTCTTCCGCCGGGCTGGCAGTAAAGGATTCAGATTCTATGAAGCTTCTGGCGGATGTTACCAATGTAGGAAAGCTGGCCGGTTCGGAGACCGTGCAGCTCTATGTGAAGAATGGCGATTGTGAAGAGGTCCGTCCGGAGAAAGAATTGAAGGGCTTTTCCAAGGTATTTCTGCAGCCGGGGGAGACAAAGACGGTTTCTTTCCCTCTGGACCAGCGTTCCTTCGCATATTACAGTACCCGGCTGCCGGGCTGGTATGCGCCCTCTGGAGAATATCAGCTTTTGCTGGGGGCCTCTTCCAGGGACATCCGCTGCTGCCTGCCCCTGACTCTGGAAAACAGCGCCAGCCTTCCTTTTGTCATTGACGCTACTACTACCTGTGAAGATATCGCCCGTTTTGCCAGAGACGCCGCTCCGCTGGAGGCAATGCTGGAGAAATGCGGGTTTGCCCAGGAGGAGGATACGGCCGGGGACGACAGGATGGGAGCCGGGACAGCCCAGCTTATGAAGGCCATGTTTGCGGACACCCCTCTCCACTCTATCATGTCCTTCAGCAATGGCTCCCTGACCCATCAGGATGTGCAGGACACTCTGACGGAGCTGAGGAAAAGAAACCTATGAAAGGGCCTGCCTTTTTAGAATTTCCAACACCCCATATCATCGGCATCCGGTATCGCTCTGCCAATCCCCTTGGCCAGCTCTATCCATCGGCAAATGGCTTTATCGGCATTGTCCATGGCCTCCCCTACCGTGTCTCCTACTCCGATGCAGCCGTCTAAAGCCGGAACCTCAACAATGTATTTGTTATCTTCCTGGGATCTGTGTATGATCCTTCCGTATTTTTCTATTTCTTCATTTGTTGTGGTATCTGGATTCAGTGAATCTTTCTTTACCAACTGTACATCCTCCTTTGGTTGATCGCATTGGAACTCTATGAACGGTAATTCTGTATGTCAGACCTACCCTCCGTTTTACAGCAATTGTATCACAAATAAATATTATTTTCTATTCCTTTTCGTTTCCCTAGTTCAGCCACCATATTCCCAGATTCAAATATCCGGCAAAGGTCACCCAGGCCAGATAGGGGAGCAGCAGATAGGCCGCCGTCTTAGAAATGGAATAGAACTGTTTTATGGTCATGGCGATCAGCAGCCACAACAGGATAAGCCAAAGAAAGGAAAAGAAATACCAGCCAAAATCAAAAAAGAAGATCGGCCATAATACATTTACCAGCAACTGATAGCCATAGACGGTCAGCGCCTGGGAAATGGCCTGCTGGTCCGCCTGCGCAGTGAGGATCAGGTAAGACGCCAGCCCCATCAGCAGATACAGGACTGTCCAGACAACGGGGAACAGCCAGCCGGGCGGGGATAAGGGCGGCTTTTCCAGGACAGAAAATACACGCATGCCTCCTCCCGATGCCAGAGCGGATATCGCCCCTGCTGCCAGAGGAATCCCAATGCACTTTAATAATGTTACATTTATTGTTTTCATTTTCCCTCCGCTTCTACGTCATTGTTGCGTAAAAGCTATATTCAGATCTTTTCTGTATAATTTATGACCGGCGGCAAAAACATATGCCCTAAAAGAATATTCTGCCTCTGCCAGGGTACAATACAAAGGACAAAAAAAGAAATGAGGTGAAGGATATGGAAGAAAATGACACTATCCGCCTGCTGAAGGAATGTGATTCCGGTACGAAAATGGCGGTATCCACTATCAACGAAGTATTGGAACGGATCCAGGGATCTTCTATGCGGAAGCTGCTGACAGAAAGCAAAGAACACCATGAGAGCCTGGGCAATGAGATCCATTCTCTGCTGGATAAACACCAGAGCGGAGAAAAGGATCCCAACCCGATCGCAAAGGGCATGTCCTGGCTGAAAACAAATATGAAAATGGGTATGGAAGACAGCGATGCTACTGTGGCAGACCTGATCACAGACGGCTGCAACATGGGGATCAAATCTCTCCACAAATACCTGAACCAGTATACGGCGGCAGATAAGACTTCTAAAGATATCTGCAAGCGTCTGGTATCTATTGAGGAAAAACTATGTGAGGATCTTCGCGCGTATTTGTAGAAGGATTGCCATGTATGCGTATCTTCCTTCCCGGGAGGCTGTCTGGGGATCATTAATTCTGCATTTTTATCTGCTGTCCCTGTATCAGGGGATAAACAATAAGCTCCTGGCTCCCCAGATCCTCCCGGCCCATATCTATCCCAGTGATCTGGCTGTTCTCATAAGTCCTGTAGTAGTAAATCCCTTTGTCTGTATTACAGCAGGAGCTATACAATGTGATCTCATATTTCCCTTCTTCTACCTGCACACATCCCCTCTGCTGCGCTACGGAACCCAGTATTTGGAAAAACTGGCTGATGCTTTCTGATTCCGATTCGCCAGAAATGGAATTTAACCGGGTATAGGCGGCTTTTACAAAGCGGGAAACGGAGGACAGGTCTCCCGGGAGCCCCATCGTCCCCATCCCACGGCTGTAGGCTTTCAGCTCCAGCCCGGGGGCAAAACTATTGGCCGGGTTGTCTTTGGACAAGCCCATATAATTGTTGAGCTGAAAAAGATGAATGTCAAAGGTAGGGCTGTTGGTCAGTATCCCCACCGGATCATCATAAATTTTTAATCCCTCCCTGACGGGCTCCACTACAATAGACTCTTCTTTATCTGCAATGATCCAGTGTAATGGGGTCAGAGGATAATTGTCACTGAAGGGGATAGCCGCCATATTCATACGTTCCACAAGCTTACGCGCCTCTCCTACATCCTTGCACTGCGCCAGGATCCAGGGGATAAATTCAAAGGGGGTAATATTATCGGCCCCCTCTTTTTCCGGCTGGTACTCTGCATAGCCGGGAAAATTCAGGCTGGCTGCGCTCAGTCCCTTTTCATTGGTCGCATCATAGTACAATGGATAATTCTCTGCAACCACGGCCATCCCGACCATGGCATAATGCTCCTCCAGTGTAGCTTTCCTGCGGAAGGGCAAGGGAAATCTCCTTGGCGTGATCACTACTTCTTCATGATAAGAGATCTCCAGGTCAAAATTTCTCCCAAAATAATGATCCCTGGTATTATAAGTTACTGCAGTACACATAGTCCTACCTCCTGTAAATTGTATTAACTCCCATCATCCAAAGCCTTAACCTGCAAAAGAATCAATATACATCATTATAGATGATTTTTCTCTTCACCTCGTCTGCGGCGTCCTTACCTAACAGTTTTTCTATGATCGCCCCTGCGAACTCAATACAGGTGCCCATCCCCCGGCTGGTAATGACATTGCCGTCTGTCACTACGGGCTGCTTAACATACTCTGCCCCGGGAAGCTTGTCTGCATAATCCGGATAGCAGGTTGCCTTTTTCCCATTCAGAATGCCCAGGGCGGCAAGGACACTGGGGGCCGCGCATACCGCCGCTACCAATTTCCCCTGCGCAGCGAAGTTCTCCAGCTGCCGGCAGAGGGGAACGCAGGCCTGCAGATTAGGCGTCCCGGGGACGCCGCCCGGAAGGATCAGGCTATCTGCATTGTCAAAATCTGCCTCTGATAAAAGAGTATCTGCCGTCACTGTCACATTATGGGAGCTGGTTACCTCCCGCTGCCCTGTCACCGATACCATATCGATCTGGATCCCCGCCCTGCGCAGCATATCCACCACTGTCAGCATTTCTACCTCTTCATAACCCGGCGCAAGGAAAATAAGCGCTTTTGCCATAATAAAACCCTCCTTTTTTACTGTAGTTCCAATATCCATAAAGAACCTGCCTGTCTTATCTATCCACCCTGGGAAGGCGGTCCAGGCTTTTTTTCAGGTCTTCATCGGTAGGAATATAATCTGTCATATCGCCGTCATTAAATTTCTGGTAAGCCACCATATCAAAATAACCTGTTCCGGTCAGCCCAAAGACGATCGTCTTCTCTTCTCCGGTCTCTTTGCAGCGCAGCGCTTCATCAATGGCTACCCGGATCGCATGGCTGCTCTCGGGGGCGGGAAGGATTCCCTCAATTCTTGCAAACTGCTGCGCCGCTTCAAAGACTGCCGTCTGCTCTACGGAGCGGGCTTCCATATATCCATCATCATATAATTGCGACAGCACAGAACTCATTCCATGATAGCGCAATCCTCCTGCGTGATTGGCGGACGGAATGAAGCCGCTGCCCAGTGTATACATTTTGGCCAGAGGGCATACCATTCCGGTATCACAGAAGTCGTATGCATATTTTCCCCGGGTCAGGCTGGGGCAGGACGCCGGTTCTACTGCTATGATCTGATACTTTCTATCTCCCCGGAGCATTTCTCCCACAAAGGGAGATACCAGCCCTCCCAGGTTGGAACCTCCTCCCGCGCATCCGATAATGATGTCCGGTACGATCCCATATTTATCCAGTGCGATCTTGGTCTCCAGACCGATCACGGTCTGATGGAGCAGTACCTGGGACAAAACGCTTCCCAGAACATAACGGTAGCCTTCCGTACTGGTAGCTGCCTCAACTGCCTCAGATATGGCGCAGCCCAGGCTTCCAGTGGTGTCGGGATGTTCTGCCAGGATTTTCCTTCCCACCTGGGTCGTGTCCGAGGGGGAAGGGGTCACACTGGCGCCATAGGTCCGCATTACCTCCCTCCGGAAGGGTTTCTGCTCATAGGAGCATTTTACCATATAGACTTTACAGTCTAAGTCAAAATAAGCGCAGGCCATGGAAAGGGCTGTGCCCCACTGCCCGGCTCCAGTCTCTGTCGTCACGCCCTTTAACCCCTGCTTCTTGGCATAATATGCCTGGGCAATGGCAGAGTTTAATTTGTGGCTGCCGCTGGTATTGTTTCCCTCAAATTTATAATAGATCTTAGCCGGCGTGTCCAGCTTCTTTTCCAGGCAATAGGCCCGGGTCAGCGGAGAGGGCCGATACATCCTGTAAAAGCTCTGGATTTCCTCCGGTATGTCAAAATATGGCGTGGTATCGTCCAGCTCCTGCTTTGCCAGTTCAGTACAAAATACCTGTTCCAGCTCTGCCAGCGTCATAGGCTCCAGGGTGGCCGGATTCAGCAGCGGCGCAGGCTTATTCTTCATATCTGCCCGCACGTTATACCACTGCTTGGGCATCTCCTCCTCTTCCAGGTAAATTTTATAAGGAATCTCTCTCTTTGCCATAGTCTTGTCCTCTCCTTTCGCGGGCTTATTCTTCTTCCTTTTCAAAGATACGGTTCCATGCTCTGGTGTCCAGACGCTCTTCATAGGCATCCGCAGCGGCATCGTACTCTTCTTCCTCTGTGATATCTTCCATTTCAAAGTCATCGTTCCCCAGAGGCTTCAGGCGAAAAACATAATATTCGGCGATCTCTTCCACATCTGCAGGAATTGCCGCAGCATAGGTCCTTCCATCCACCTCATAGATCTCATCAATATAAAAATCCCTGTCCTGGCCATCCTCGTCTGTCAAGGTCACCATTGTCTCCTCAAAAGGATATTCTTCACTTGCCATCTTCAGCCTCCAATCTTTCAAACCGCTCCCAGATCTTGTCCTCTCCGCATACATGCTTGGAGCCATCGGTTTCAATGATAATGTAATCATTCTCCCCAATAAAGGTACGTCCCCTGCGATGGGCTACATACGGACATACCAGACTTCCATCTTCCCGCATGACGCGCAGCAGATGTTCCGTAACGATCCATCCCTTGGTCACTACATCTGAAAATAATTCAAAGCCGTCTTCCAGGCCTGAACCTAATTCGTATTTGACTACTTCACATTCCAATCCTGCTCTTTTGCATTTCATACGGATCCCTCCCTCTGCCGTGATGCCAGCGCCATCATGGCGTCTGCCACTGGTTCCAGTCTGATTGTATCATGAACGGCGAACATTCTCAACTTTCTTTTTTCGGCTTCCCGCCTGTATGGAAAATGCCGCCCGGATGAACCTCATCCAACGCGGCATTCTCTATAATATTTTATCTCTCGATCAATGATGTTCCAAATGCAGGTACTTTTCTTTGGTAGCAAGTCCTCCCCGGATGTGCCTCTCTGACTTATTGGTATCCAGTACTTTACGGGCCTGGGCTGCCAGCGATGGATTGATCTGAAGGAGACGTTCTGTCACGTCTTTATGTACCGTGCTTTTGCTCACTCCGAATACGGAGGCAGCCTTCCGCACCGTTGCATTGTTCTCTATCATATACTGGGCAAGCAACACAGCCCTTTCCTCCAGTTTATCTACCGACTTCCCTTTTCCATATTTTTCATATATTGTCTTTTCCACTGGACTACTCCTGATAACATGTTTACTACATCCTATGCAGGAAAATCCATCTTATTCCAACTTTGCTCAGGATCCTACAGTCCCCGCTGCAATAGCGGCCACGGCCCCGTCTGCCGCCGCTGTGGTCAGCTGGCGCACAGTCTTCGTGCGGCAGTCGCCGGCCGCAAAGATCCCCTCTGCGCTGGTATGGCAGTCCTCTCCCGCCACAATATATCCCCCCTCATCCAAATCTACTACTCCGCGGAATGCTTCATTATCCGGCGTCTGTCCTACAGCTATAAAAAGCCCATCCACAGAAATCTCCCAACGTCCCTTTTCCTGTCCTGTGCCTTCTACGACAATGGAATCCAGCCTGTCCTCTCCCTGCAGCCCTGCCACTATGGAAGATAAGATAAATTCCACATTGTCCTTCTTTTTCAGCTCGTCCCAGCGCAGCTGCTCTCCCCGGAAGCTGTCGCGGCGGTGGATCAAATAGACCTTCCGGCAGATGCCGGCCAGGAAAAAGGCGTCTTCCAAGGCTGTATTCCCGCCGCCTACCACTGCCACAGTCTTGTCTTTATAAAAGAATCCATCGCAGGTGGCGCAGTAAGAAATCCCCTTGCCGGTGAGCCTCTGTTCCCCTTCCAGGCCCAGTCTCCGGTTCCTTGCGCCGGTGGCCAGGATCACCGCCCGGCAGCCATACTCTCCCTTTTCTCCCTGCACCAGCTTGGGGACGCCGTCCCGTATTCCGGTTACTTTATCATACACAAATTCTGCCCCCAATTCTTTAGCCTGCTGATAAAGACTGTTGGCAAATTCATAGCCTGAAATATTGGCGATCCCGGGATAGTTTTCTATCCGGGGGGTATTGATGATCTGCCCGCCATGCACCTTTTCCTCCAACACCAGCACTGTCTTCCCGGCTCTTCTGCCATAGATTGCAGCAGACATTCCCGCTGTCCCGGCGCCAATGATCACTACATCATACATTCCATTTCCTCCTTGCCTCTCATTGTCCATAGTATCTCTATATTATCAGATCTTATGAGCTCAATCTCTACATATATATCCTATCCCCGGCCTGCTGTCAAATATTGCACAAGATCACGCTCGCCACAATCCCCGCCGCCGTACAGAGCAACGCCCCGGCCAGCGTCCACCTCATGCCTGTCACGGGAGGATGTTCCTTGTCTCCGGTAGCAATGAAATATACGGATATCGTATAAAAAATGGTCTCGGAACAGCTCATTAACAGAGAGGCCAGATACCCCTCGTTAGAATCTGCCCCGAACTCCTTATAAATATCCAGCAGCAGGCCCGTAGCCGCTGAGGAAGAGACCATTTTGATCAGCGTAAGGGGCACTAAGGCAGACGGAAAATGCAGGCTTTCTGCCACAGGCGCCAAGACATCTGCCAGCGTATCCAGCGCCCCCGATGCCCGCAGGATGCCAATGGCCATCATCAGGCCGATTAATGTGGGCAGCACACCGGCTACTACCCGGAAGCCATCCGCCGCCCCTTTCGTAAAAGCGTCAAAAATGTCAGTGTGCGTCAATAATCCATATCCTATGATGTAAAAAATAACAAGTGGGATCATAAAGTTAGAAAGATACAGTAAAAATTCCATGGCTATTCCTTTAGCAGTCTATCCCGCCATTTTGTTTAATAGTAATTTATGAATCATATCTCCTTTTTATCCATGATTGTTTTATAGATTCTGATTCACAGAGTTTTGCAATTCGCCGGGATTGGGTATATAATATTTATAATACATTTATAATGAAAATAGTAGATCGATCAGCCATAGGAGGAGCCCATGCATACGGTTTTAATCGCAGATGATGAATTGATGATCCGCCAGGGATTAAAATATATTATTGACTGGAAACAATTAGGTTTTTCTATTATTGGAGAAGCCGCCAACGGAGAAGATGCGCTGAAGTTTATCCTGGAGCAGCAGCCGGATCTGGCATTGCTGGATATCCGCATGCCCCGGATACTGGGAATTGATGTGGTAAAGCAGGCCCGGCAGCAGGGATATACGGGCAAAATCATTATCCTGAGCGGTTTTACTGATTTTGAATATGCCCAGGCCGCTATTAAATATGGCGTGAATTATTATCTGACGAAACCTATTGATGAAGAGGAGCTTCTGGAGACGGTGCAGAATATCTGCACTGCCTTTGAAGAGGAGAACCGGGAGTCGGATACAATGAACCATTATCTTCAGAAGGCGAAGGGAATGATATTGATCGATATCCTTACCAATCAAGCCTCTTATGACCAGATCAATATTCCGGATATGAACCTGGATGCAGAACAGTACCAGGTGGTGATCTATGAAAAGTACAGCCATAATGCTGCTCAGCTTTCCTACCGGTTTTCCGACCTGCTGAAGGTGACGAATGAACAGAACAGTTCTTATGAGAGTATCACCATTGACCAGAATGAGGTGCTGCTTCTGAAGGGCGCCTTTACCCTGCAGAAGTTCCAGGAATTTCTGGAGCATTATGAAAGGGAGCAAAAGCCCCAGAAGGATTCCCCTCTGGATTCTTTATTCATTACCTATGGAAGGGCGGTAGACTCTCTGGAGGACGTCCATATTTCCTATGAGGAAGCATTGCGCCTGCTGCAGCGCCGTTTCTTCTGTGAACACCGCCAGCACACCATTGGGTATACCCAGCTTCCCATCATGGACGCCAATTCCGTATTTCCCCTCACCCAGGATCTTCTGCAGCATTACTGCAAGCAGCTGACAGGATATCTGCAGACTGGCAAACGGAATCAGGTGGCGGAGACGCTTCATGAGCTGGAGAACCTCCTTTACAATTCCTCGGACGATATCGCCGGAATTAAACTTTTTCTCACGGATCTCTATCTGTCTATCAAGGAAAAGATCACCCATCTGTACCACAGCGCAGATATTCCCTTTCCGGGCAATGGAGACATTATTGAGTTTATCAACCAGAAATATTACCTGTATGAAATCATCCTGTTCTTTACGGAACAATTTGAAATGATCATCCGCTCCATCGGCAACCCCTCCAGCGAAGGGGTCATGGACGATATCATCCGCTATATCGAACACAATTATATGGACAATATCAAGCTGGAGAATATCGCTCCCCTCTTCGGCTACAACAGCTCCTATCTGGGGAAAATCTTCAGCAAGAAGGTAGGCGAGGGCTTTAATGTCTTTGTAGATAAAATCCGGATCAAGCATTCCAAAGAGCTTCTCAACAACAGTGACTTGAAGGTATATGAGATCGCAGAAAAGGTAGGGTACCGGAATGTAGATTATTTCCATACTAAATTTAAAAAGTATGTGAACATGAGCCCTGCTGAATATCGAAAACACAGCAAACTGAGTAAATAACTGGCAGTCGCTTTCCGTCAACCCCATCTATATTACAATATCGGCTGCCATGAGAAGGTTATCTATGTCTTATGTGAGAAATTCTAATGATTTAAATTCCTGATGGATATACTGCTTCAGATAAGCCTTCATAAAAGCTGCCAGTTCCTGCTCGATCTCCGGAGACACCCGAAAAGAATACAGCTTCTCTACAGGACGGCTGAGAATGACCTGGAGGGTATACAAAGCGTCCTGGCTTAATGTCTGCGGAGGCTCCCGGCGGAGCCGGGCATTCTTATCGGCGCATTCCCGGCATACCAGCCCTCCCTGGGACAGATATACATTTCTTGTCATATCCTTCCTCCCGCATTTGATGCAGGCAAACAATTCCAGAGCCTCTCCTTCCAGCTGCATCAGCCGCATTTCATAGACGGTCCGGATCAGAGGCCAGGAGACCTGTTTTCTGGTAATGGCTTTTAAAGTTATGTAGAGCAGTGTCAGCTCCCCAGGCGCCTCTACATTTTCCCGGGTAAAGTACCGCACCAGTTCCGCAAAATAGGAAGCATAGCATAAGCCTTGAAAATCTTCTGCAATCTCCTGAAAATAAATTTTGATCTCGGCCGACTGGACATTATAAGAGCTTCTTCCCTCGTACAGACGGTATGTGCCAAAGGTAAAGGGAATGGCAGACGCAGAAAGGACGCTATTTTGTTTTCTAGCGCCCTGGACGAATGCCGATATCCTTCCCCTCTCCCGGGTCAGAAGTTCAATCCGCTTATCGTATTCCTTCACCGGTGATGCTGTCAGCACCATGCCGGTCACTGTCACTGTCTCCCTCATACCCCTGCCTGCTCACCGCCTTTGTCTGGTACTCCTGTCCTGATATCTGCTTATAGGCCAGATAATCCTCGATCTTTCCTGTTGCCATAAAGCGTTCCCAGTCTTCTTCCTGTTCCATCGTGCCCCTCCATCCCTGCGTCCGGCTTTCCCGCCAGACACGTAAAACTTTTATTTCTCTTAGGATGTGTGAAGCCTGATCTTCTTATACTGGTATCTTATGGCAGCCTGTCAGTCCTCCTGCCGGTAGCCAAAATTCCGAATCTGAAAATCGCTGTCTCTCCAGTCTTTCTTTACCTTGACCCAGAGCTTCAGATTCACCTGGCAATCCAGCAATGCCTGGATATCCCTTCTGGCATCGGTGCCAATGCGTTTCAGCATGGCCCCCTGCTTTCCGATAATGATCCCTTTGTGGGAATTCTTCTCACATATGATTGTGGCGTCAATATCTATCAGCCTTCCTCCCGGCCGTTCTCTCATCTGGTCAATGGCCACAGCAATTCCATGGGGAATCTCATCGCTGAGATTGCGGAGGGCCTTTTCCCGGATCAGCTCCGCCACGATCTGACGTTCCGGCTGGTCTGTAATGGTGTCCTCATTATAGTACATAGGACCCTGCTCAAGATATTGGAACATTGTCTTCACTAATTCTTCTGTATTCTCTCCCTTTAACGCAGAGACGGGTATGATTTCCGCAAAGTCCAAAATATCCCGGTAAGCCGCAATAAAGTTGAGGATTTCCCCCTTTCCTACCGTATCAATCTTGTTAATGACCAGAAATACCGGCGTGGAAATATGCCTCAGCTGCTCTGCAATATAACGCTCTCCCGCCCCGATAAAGGTGCTGGGTTCCACCAGCCATAATATGATATCTACTTCTTTTAATGTGCGCTCTGCCACAGAGACCATATACTCCCCCAGTTTATTCTTGGCCTTATGGATTCCCGGCGTATCCAGGAAAATAATCTGCCCCTCCTCACAGGTATATACCGTCTGGATCCTGTTACGGGTGGTCTGGGGCTTATTGGAAGTAATCGCAATCTTCTGTCCGATCAATTGATTCATTAATGTAGACTTTCCCACATTGGGCCGTCCGATCAAGGTAACAAAGCCTGATTTGAAATTCTTCATCCGTTTCTCCATTCTCGCTTAAGATAAAGGGACCAGTGTCTGGAACAATTCCTTCTCTTCCTCCAGATGCTGCTCATTCCCGATCACACAGAGATTATCCTCCTCCGCTATCGCTTCTATGACCGGGGCAGTCTCCCTAATGTCCTGGCAGGAACAGGAAAGCACCTGCTCCCTCTCCGTTTGCAGGACCTCCAGGGGCAGTTCCGTAAAATATGCTGACATGGAACGGTTTCCCTTCATGGCCGGCGTCAGCGGCGTATCCATCCCACTGATCGTGCCAATGATCGTCTTGAGGATTTCCCTTTCATCTGCCTGATATTCCTTCAGATATCTGGCGGCATTCCGATATACCTGAAGCGTAACGGACAGATTAGGATCCCGGTAAGAAGTAAAGAACCCTTCCTTCTCCCTGTTAAACTGGCATGCCACACCGTAGGCGCCGCCCTTGACCCGGACCTCGTTCCACAGGTAGTCGTAATTCAGAAGATGGCGCACGACCTGCAGGGCGCCGTAGTTCGCCTGGGATATCTTCTGGAAACTGCCTGCCACCGCGACATATTGGATCTTCGCCGGCGTCAGAAAGCCTTCCTGGCGTTTTACCGGATCGATGCGATAGGAACGGAGTACCGCTGGAGCCTCTGACGGTTCCTTCCCCTCGAAGCTTTCCAGCTCCTTAAGAAATGCCGGCAGCGCCGCCTCCACTGCCCTCAGCCCTTCCTGATCCGCCGTACAGGACAGCTGCATGCCTTCTTTCTTTAATAAGCGCTGCAGGAGAACCCTGCAGCCCGCCTTCAGTCTCTCCTTCTCCTCTTCAAAATGTTCCTCCAGCTGCACCAGGTACTGATAATACTCAATGCCCACAGAGGCGTCAAGCAGCCATGCAGTGCGGGAATAATAGGCGGACGCCCGGGCCGCAGCCGCCTGATGTCCTGATGTCATCAGACGCACCTTCAAGCGGGAACGCGTCTCCGCCACTACTTCCTTCAGATGCTTATCATCCTCAAATAAGGTCTGGAACAGCATTTCCCCGATAAGCCCCAGTCCTTCCGCTGCCTTGTCAGCCAGCACCTTCGTCCTTACTTCAAACTTCAGCAGATACTCCTCCGGCCTCTGATATTTTTTGAATACCACAACATCGGAAGAAATGCCCCCTGTATAGAAATTAGTCTCTGTATCAAATTCCATATAGCTATGCTTCCGGGTATCCATATATCCCAGCAGCGTAGCCAGAAAGCTCATCTGGGGCATATATTCTTCCAGGTCTTCCCCATCAAAAAATAAGCTAAGATAGACAATGCCGTTGGTATTGATATTATGGTGTATTGTCTTCACGCCATGGAGCTTCCGCTCCTCATTGTAAAAGGGCTGTACCTTATGAGAGATATCCTCCCGGCTCAGCATAGGGATCTTTTCGAGGATCTCGCGGGGGGTAGGCTCCTCCTGGTAGGCCTTCAGCGCTTTGGTCTGACGGATCAGCTCTTCTATCTCCTCCCGGGTCAGGCTGGCCTTATAAGCTGCCAGGCGCTCCCTCTCCTTCTTCTCATTCTCAGCCGCCAGCCCCAGCTTAGGTATCATTTCTATCAAAATGGCATGTGGATTGTCCAGAAGATAGGACTGGATCAATTCTTCATAATACCGGGTCCCCAGCTTCTCCCGGAGAAAACGATAGTAATCCTCGTAACGCAGCGCTATATAAGGCTTCTCATCGTCATAAAGCCAGGTCTTCATGGTCCGGATCCCATACATCAGCCCTTTGGGATAGGAACCATAATCAGCCTCTCTCTCCCGAAATTCCATCCCATTAATCGCCGCTTCCAATGTCTTGCGGTCCAGCCCTTCCTTTACCAGACGCTCCAATGTGGAGCGAATGATCTGATAGAATTTCTCTCTCTGCCCTGCCCGGGCATTTTTCGTCACAATGGCAAAATAACTTTGCTGCAGGATATCACAGAAATCTACATCCACATCATTGCCGATGCCTGCATCCAGCAAAGCCTGTTTTAACGGCGCTCCCGGCATATCCACCAGTACATAGGACAGCAGGTCAAATGCCCGGCATGTCTCCTGATCCATAGTGATATCCATGGCAGTGGCGAAACCATAATAGGTTTTCTCCGTACAGTCCGCATTTTGGGACACTGCGTATTCTTGGGAGAGACGTTTCATTTGGGAGAAAGGCTTCTGCATCTGGATCTCTGACCGGGGTGAAATGGCGGGAAAATCTTTCAGGTAATGGGCGTCCATCCAGTTCAGCCTCTCCTCCACATCCATATCCCCATACAGATAGATATAGCTATTGCTGGGATGATAATATCTGCGGTGGAAATCCAGATAGTCCTCATAAGTCAGATCCGGAATGCAGGCGGGATCGCCGCCAGATTCATTTCCATATGTGTTGTCCGGGAAAAGACTGTTCATAATGAACCGCTCCATGACCCCCTCTTCCGAGGAAAACGCCCCCTTCATTTCATTGTATACTACGCCATTATATATGATGGGGTCCTCAGGGTCGTTAATTTCATAGTGCCAGCCCTCCTGCTTAAAGATCTCTTCCTTCTCATATATGTTGGGATAGAATACCGCATCCATATAGACATGCATCAGATTCTCAAAATCCTTCTGATTGCAGCTGGCTACAGGATACAGGGTCTTATCCGGGTAGGTGCTGGCATTCAGGAAGGTATTCAGGGATCCCTTCACCAGCTCTACAAAGGGATCTTTGGCAGGGAAATTGCGGGAACCGCAAAGTACAGTATGTTCAATAATATGAGGGACGCCGGTAGCATCCTGGGGCGGCGTGCGAAAACCAATAGAAAATACTTTATTGTCGTCTTCGTTGCTCAACACCATTACCCTGGCCTGGCTCAGCCGATGGCGGAGCACCAGAACAAAACTGTCTACCTCCTTTACGTATTCTGACTTCTCCAGCGCATAGCTGTCCGGAAGCTTTAACTCATCCATACTTTTGATACTTGCTGCCATTCTGTCCTCCTGCTATTTTTATTCTTCATATAACCGCTCAAAACGCTCATAAGCCTCATCCCATGCTTCTTTGTCCCGGGGAAGGATTTCCCTGGTCTGGAAAGAAGCATCCAGGATCCGGCATTTCTCTTCTCTGGTCTGGTATGCGCCTGCAGAGCGAAGCTGTTCCATCACATTCCCCACTGCGGTCGCCTCGCTGGCTCCTGTAATCACGGGGATTCCCAGGGCATTCGCAGTAAACTGGTTCAGCAGATGGTTCTGGGCTCCGCCGCCTACGGTATAAAGCTTCTCCTCCCAAGTAATGTAAGGTTTCAGCCTATTGTATACCTGGCGGTATTTTAAAGCCAGGCTTTCCAGGATGCACCGCACCAGAGCTCCATCATTTTCCGGTATGGGCTGCCCTGTTTTCTTACAGTATTCCCGAATCTTCCGGGGATAATCTCCCGGCTGCATAAAATCCTCTGGCCGGATAAAGCTGCGCAGCTGCGGCTCTTTTTCTGCCTGCTGGGCCAGTTGGACGAAGGTATAGCTTCTGCCGGCCCGTTCCAGGTTCCTGCGAAGCTCCTGCTGCATCCACAGCCCATTGATATTCACAGTGGGGCGATAACCGCCATCGCTGGTCCCCTCGTTAGATATCTTTCCGGAGATAATGTCCTCCCCCTCTAAAAGCTTCCGGGAGGAAATGCCCAGTAAGGACCAGGTTCCGCTGGAAAGGAATGTAAATTCGTCTTCCCTGGCCGGTACAGCCGCTACGGCGCATGCCGTGTCGTGACCGGACACAGATACTACATGCAGTTCCTTCTGTCCCGTCTCTTCTATGATCTCCGGACGCAGTCCGCCCAGATCTCTTCCGGACAGGTCTACAGCAGTAAAAAGCCGTTCCGGGATCCCCAGTTCCTTCATGACATCGCCAGCCCAGGCTTTGTCCTTCATGCTGTAAAGCTGGCTGGTGGAAGCAATGGAGTATTCACTGTGCCTGACCCCGGTAAAAAGATATTCAATCAGGTTGGGCATAAATAAGAGGGTCTCTGCGGCTTCCAGCTGGCTGGCCATATGCTGCTTCATATAACATAGCTTATACAGGGTATTATATGCCAGGCTTGCGATCCCGGTTCTTGCAAAGGCCCGCCGTTCTCCCTCCCGCACTGCTTCTGCCCCAGTCTCCCCTCCTGCCAGAAGGGCCAGGACCCGGTTCATATTTTCTTCATCCAGGGCGGCGTCCCGGTAGCTGAGGGGCAGCCCCAGCAGATTGCCTTCCCGGTCCAGCAGGCCGCAGTCCACTCCCCAGGTATCAAAGCCTACGCTTGTAAGAGGCTCCTGACACCGCCGCAGCCCCTCTTTCATCTCCTCCATCAGAGACAGGATATTCCAATATGCATGGCCATTCATAATACTGAAATTGTGAGGGAAGCGGTGTATCTCTTCCAATACGATCCGCTCCCCGTCAAAACGTGCCAGGATTCCTCTTCCGCTGCTGGCACCCAGATCAAAGGATAATACGTTCACAGTAACCTCCTGATATATTCTGATGCATAACCAGGGGGCAGTGTCTGCCCCCTGGCCATAGATTATTTAGAATACTTTTTATATCCCGGATGCTTTCCGGTCACACCATACTGCTGCCGCATGCTGATAAGACGGTCAATATTCTCTCTGGACAGTTCCTGCGCCCCGCCCAGCAAATGGGCATTCAGGCTGATCTTAGCAAAGAGTTCCAGGGATTCCATACGATAGTATGCCGTCACTACATCTGCGCCTACCGCCAGTGCGCCATGATTCTGCAAAAGCATTACATCATGTTCCCCCAGGTAGGGAGCAATGGCATCCGGTACTTCATTGGTGGATGGAGTTCCATAGGGCGTCACCGGTACCGACCCGATGGCAATCACTGTCTCGATCATAGAATACTCATCCAGAGGCACATTAGCTACGGCATAGCCTGTAGCTACCGGGGGATGGGCGTGTACTACAGACCCTACATCCTCACGCTCTGCATAACATCTTAGATGCATCTTGATCTCAGAAGAGGGACGGTATCCCTCCAGCGCTTCCAGTACCTTTCCTTCGCTGTCAATGCGCACCAGCTTCTCTGGCGTAATAAAGCTCTTACTGATCCCAGTAGGCGTAGCGAGGAAGGTACCGTCCGGCAGCTTCACCGATACATTTCCATCATTGGCTGCCACCCAGCCCAGCTGCCACATCTTATGGCAGACATCACAAATCTGTTCTCTCAATTCCATGTAACTCAGTTCCATAATTGCCTCCTTATTCCTTTTGCATGTTATATTTATGCGCCTGCCATTTCCGCTTCCTCCAGATACCGGAGAAATTCCGGTCCGGGCAGCGGACGGGAGAAATGATATCCCTGGAGATAGTCTCCCTTCAGCCTGCGCAGGATTTCAATGTGCTCTTCATTCTCGATCCCTTCTGCAATGATCATCTTACCTTCCGACTGGATCATAGGGATCAATATATTCAGAAAACTATTTTTGCCTTCGCTGTAAGACCACACCAGGCTTTTATCGATCTTTACGTATTTGATAGGCAGAAGCAGCATACTGGTCAGGCTCGAATATCCTGTTCCAAAATCATCCAGGGCGATCTCTGCCCCTACCTCGCTCAGCCGCTCCAAAGTATGCTGGATCTCGTCTCTGTCATTCAGGGCGCTCTCGGTAATCTCCAAATGAATCCGGGACATGGGGATCCCATATTCCTCAGCAATACGCACCAAATCATCTGCCAGCCCCTCGTAACAGCACTGGACAGGAGAAAGATTGATATTCATATTTTCAATCCCCATGTCAAAGATATGGTTCTGGCTGGCAAAAATACAGGCTTTGCGGTATATCTGCTCTCCCAGCTGTATGATCGTCCGATTCTCTTCCGCCACATGGATAAAGAACTCGGGATTAATAAAGTTTTTATCTTTGTCCTTTAAACGGGACAGCACTTCCAGGGAAGTGATCCTTTTCTTCTCCATAGAGTATACCGGCTGAAAATAGATCTCAATGCTGTCATCCAGGATCGCCTCTTCTACCAGTTGGGCTACCTTCTGCCGTTCCTGTTCTTCTGCCAGCGTCTTGTTGGACAGGTGGATCAGTTCTCCCGGCCTGTGGTGCCCGATATGGTCCGACCGGGCATAGCTGATCCTCTGCAGCAGCTGTTCTGAATCTTCACAATCCTCCGGGGTATCCACCACATAGAAGCTATATTGGTGTACAATCTCCTCCCCCTGGATGTTCCAGGTCTCCGGAAGCTCCTCAAAAAGCCGGCGGTAAATGGCCCTGGACTCCTCGGGGCTGTCTAAAATAACGGCAAATGTAGAGGCGGCAATGTGATAAAAGGTCTTTTTCCGAAATTTATGGGAAACCCGGTTGATAATCTTTGCGATCTCCCTCTGAATCTCCGTCAGCCGGGCATCGTCATACATTTCTGTCATGGCTGTATAATTCTGAATGCGCAGGATCAGGAAGGAGCTTTCCACTCCATAGGTCATGCGCTCCCGCAACACTTCCTCAAAGCCATGCATCTTAAAGAAGCCTGTCACCTCATCCATGTAGTAATCCGATCCCTGGACAAACAGGAAGCACAGAAGCACTACTAGCGGGATCACGGTGTACAGAAGCAGCACTTTCCCTCTGATAAGGTACTGAACAATGATAGCTGCAAAGATGGATGCATTGAATGCGCCTATCAGAAAAACCTGCCTTCTCCGGATGCCCTGGGGATGTCGGCCCACATACACTACAGGCAGGATCAGATAGAAGCACACTACCAGAAGAACTACCAGATATCCCAGCTTCCATCGGATCATCCCATCCGCCCCAAAGCAGAAGATCAGTTCCAGCTTCATGTTGATAAGGCACAGAAGCACTCCGATGCCATAGGGAAGAAACAGCTTAACGCCCTGGCGGGGGATCAGCCCCAGATGCCGGCTCCAAGCCAGAATATATCCTGCATATATTACGAATGTGGTCTGATGGAATATCAAAAACAGATTTTCCAACAGGCTCTTAAGCCAAACGGGCTGCCGGGAGAGCAGAACCATCCCTGCAGATACATTCAGCCCCGCTGAGACCACTACCACCATGATCAGCGCATAAAATATTTTATTACGATAAATATCCAAATGTTTTTGCCTGTGATAACTCATGAAGACAAGCAATAACAGGCCGGCCATTGCCAGCTCATAATGCACATTTACCTGCATACACATTCTCCATTCCTTCTCAGACTGCGATCTTTCCTGTTTTCATCAACACCATTAATTTCTCCGCCGCCATAGGTTTGGCATACAGATCGCCCTGAAGATAATCCGGCGTCATATGCCGGAGCTTCTCCAGATCCTCCTGGGAATCAATCCCATCCAGCCCTATTTGAAAGCCTGCTTCCTGCAACATTTTCACCTGGTATTCCAGGATCTCACTTTCCCCGGAACAATACCATTTTATCAGATCCCGGTGGATCTTTACAATATCAAAGGGCATATCCATTATGCTTTGAAGATTGCACACGTTTATGCCGTATTGATCTAATAAGAGACAAGCCCCCGCTTCTTTTAGGAGAGAGGCGTATTGGAACATCACTTCATAGGATACCCCCATATCCTCCGTGATCTCCAGGCAGATCCTGTCCATAGGCACCTTATACTTGGCCGCAATATCCTGATAGCTCCGGACCATTATCTCTGAACAGATCTGCAGCGGCAGGATATTGATATGCAGCCGTTGGATCCCATGATCCAGAATATGCTCCCTGGTCACTAAATCCAACACATTCTCTAAGAAGATGCTGCCTATCGCATTCATACAGCCCATTTCCTTAGCTACTTCCATAATATCTTCCATGGGGATGGTCTCCCCGTTATCTTTGTTCATAAACAAAAGGCATTCCAGTCCCACAGTCCTGCCAACTTGGGCATCGATCACAGGAACAAACCGGATCTCATTCTCTCTGGTCGCCAATATCCTCTTGAGCTTACGCCCGATCAGAAGTTCTGTATCCACTGCCTCCTTGACCGAACCTTCATACCGCATCAGTTTCCTTTTATCCGTCTGGAATTTTAACTGGCGCTTCATGCTGGAAAGGATCTGATAGAAATCTCCCGGATTATCCTGCGCCTCCTCCATAGTCAGCAGGTAAAAAGCGTAATTAATAACAATCGTCCGATTGTCAATGCGCATGGTCTGAGGCAAGGCGCGAAGTGCGTCTTCATATACTCTTATGCCCTCTTCCACGCTTTTCTGCATTACCAGAAATTCTGAACTGTGGATATGGAACTGATTGTGCCGTCCTCCCAGCTTTCGCAGAACACTCCCAATCTGCCCCATTACCTGGGCAATCCCTTCTTCATCACAAATATTGGCGATATTCTGATAATTCTGAATATCTATGGAAAGGCAGGCAAAATCCTGCTGATACAGGCATTGCTCCTGCACTACCCTGCGGAATCCGGCACGCGAGAATCCTCCGCTGATCCTGTCTGAATATCGTTCCTTGTTCTGGAAAAACATATAGCAGTATGCCACCAGAAGGGACATGGAATAATATAGCAGGCAGCTGCTTCCCTTCCAGACATAATACTGGAAGAAGATTGTCAGCAATGGCAATACGAGCAGGACCAGCATACATATCTTCCGGATCGGGCGGATTTCTTTCCCTGCGCTCAGGATCGTCCCGACTACTGCCAGCCAGTATCCTAAAATGACCAGGGCCGCCAGGGAGCTTCCTCCTCCCAACTCTACGCCTTTTTTATCCCCTATATAATAAAAGACAATATGATTCCAGGGAGAGGTGATAAAAAGAAGGCACACAACGGCGGCAGGCGCCAGTACCACCAGGAAAAGCTTGTCATGGATAAAATCCAGCCTCTCTGTCAGGGCCAGCAGATACGTCAAAAATACTACCAGCATGATAACCATGCCCGCCGCTGCCAGGCCGGCGGCCAGCCCCCGGGCCTCTTCGGTATGGAAGAAGCGGTGTTTCCAGAGCCAGCTGGCAGTAATATCAATCAGGGAAACCAATACAGAAACGCACAGCATTATCTGGAACACTACGTTAGCCCGCAGCATCAGCCAGTTCTTCCTGTGATAACAGGCGATCATAATGACCAAAAAAACTGCTGCCATCAATTCATATGCATATTCATATCCCATATGCTTCCCTCCAGTGATCTATCTCTTATAAGTTCGTACTGCTATTTTTATAGATATTGAACCGGTCTTTCCCGGAACGCTTGGACAGATACAGGGCTTTATCTGCCTTCTGGTAAATCGTCTCAAAATCTGTGCCAAAATCCGGCGCCACAGCGATCCCAATGCTGCAGGAGACCTCTACGGCTGTATCCGAATTGGCATAGGTGGCTTTCAGCGCCTTGCGCACGATTTCCGCCTTTTCCTGAATATATCTGCGCAGGTTATCTGCATCAAAGGCTTCAAAAGAAGTACAGACCGCAAATTCATCTCCTCCCAGCCTTCCTATCGCAGCATTCACTTTAAAAATCTCCTTCAGCCTGGCCGCCGTATCAGCGATCACTTTATCGCCATAAATGTGTCCCAGCGTGTCATTGATCTTTTTAAAATTATCTATATCGATCATAAAAAAGATCTGATGCTCATCGTCCTTTCTCTCTGCCAGAGCCTCCCGAACCCGTTTCTCCATTGTCTTTTTATTGTAGATCCCAGTGAGCAGGTCATTCTCTGCCCTCTGTTGCAATTTTTTCTCCTGGCTCCTCTCCTTATTGATATCCTTCAGCACGACCACCAGCCGCTTATTCACATCCATCTTGTCCCTGGTCAGCGTTGCCTGAAGGGAATACCAGCTATAATCACCGTCCGCATTCCGGATCCGCAGCTCTGTCTCATAATGGCGTTCCGCACTATCTAAAAAATTGCTGATCCCACTTCGTATAGAGCCATCGTTCCTATGCACCCAATCATATACTTCGTAAACCCCTTCTCCCCGCATATTGCTGGGAAGCCCGCCAAAGAGCTGGTCCCGCGCCCCTGATATGCGCAGCAGCCGTTTCCGAAAGGAATAATCCAGCCAGATCTCCCTGCTCTGCTCTTCCAAAAGCAAACGCATGGACAATTCCCGTTTATCCCTCTGCAGGATTCGGAATAATACAAAGATCGCTCCCCCTGCCGCCAGAATCAGTATCACTACTCCCAGCAACAGCAGCTTTCCGAATAAATCCTCCCACATAAGTTTTCTCTCCCGCTATGTCGCTATCATTGTCACAATTTTGTCAAATATTTGTCAAACACATATTACTCTATTTTTTATTATAGCACATAAATACATAAATTACCATATAGAGAATCTTGCAAAAAAGGGCAGCCCAAAAAGGGCAGCCGGAATCCCGACTGCCCAAATAAAATCTAATCTGTAGCCAAACCTTTTACCATCCTGCTGACATATTTATAAATCTCCGGCCCGGCCGCCTCGCCGTACTGCGCCACGATCTTCACAATGCCGCTTCCCACAATGGCGCCGTCTGCCAAACGGGTATATTGATTCACCTGTTCCGGTGTGTTGATCCCAAATCCTACCGCCGTAGGCACCTGCGTCACTTCACGAATGGCCTCCACAATGCTTCCGATATCCGTGGTAATCTCGCTGCGCACTCCGGTCACTCCCAGGGAGGATACGATATAAATAAATCCGGCCGCCTCTTTGGCGATTATCTGTATCCTCTGGCGGGAGGTTGGCGCAATCAGGGAGATCACATCCATCTGATGGGCTGCCGCCACCGGGGCCAGCTCTCCCTTTTCTTCAAAGGGCATGTCAGGAATGATCAGGCCGTCAATCCCCACCTCTTCGCATTTACTGCAAAATTTCTCATATCCGTATTTGAACAGGGTGTTCAGATACGCCAGGAATACTAAAGGAATCTGTGTCTTCTGGCGCAGCCGCTTTACCATATCAAAAATCTTATCTGTGGTGCAGCCTGCCGACAGGGCCCTCAGATTGGCGTCCTGGATCACCGGCCCCTCTGCAATGGGATCTGAGAAGGGAATCCCCAATTCTATCAGCCCGGCGCCAGCCCTCTCCATTTCCAACACAAATTCTTCTGTTTTCTCCAGGCTGGGATCCCCAGCCGTCACAAACCCAATAAAGGTCTTTTTCCCAGTCAGTGCATCCTGAATCCTACTCATGTAAATCAATCCCCCTATATCTGGCAATGGCTGCCACATCTTTGTCTCCTCTGCCTGACAGACAGCAGATAATAATCTGATCCTTCCGCATCGTTGGCGCCAGCTTCATCAGATGGGCAACTGCATGGGAACTTTCAATGGCTGCAATGATCCCTTCCTCCCGGGCAATATACTCAAAGGCGTTCACTGCTTCCTCGTCTGTCACCGGCACATACTCCGCCCTGCCGATATCCTTCAGATAGGCATGCTCCGGCCCCACACCCGGATAATCCAGACCGGCAGAGATAGAATATACCGGAGCGATCTGTCCATATTCATCCTGGCAGAAATAGGACTTCATTCCGTGGAACACGCCCTCGGTCCCTACCGCCATTGTTGCCGCTGTCTTATCCGTATCTACACCGTGTCCGGCCGCCTCGCAGCCGATCAGCTGTACCTGCTCATCGCCGATAAATTCATAAAACATTCCCATGGAGTTGCTTCCGCCGCCCACACAGGCCATAACTACATCCGGTAATTTCCCCTCTTTTTCCAGGATCTGCGCCCTGGCCTCACGGCTGATCACACTCTGAAAATCTCTTACAATGGTAGGGAACGGATGAGGCCCCATCACAGAGCCCAGCACATACAGGGTATCATCTACCCGGCTGGTCCATTCCCGCATACATTCATTGACTGCATCCTTCAATGTCATAGTCCCGCTCTCTACCGGATGTACCTTTGCGCCCAGAAGCTCCATGCGGTATACATTCAGGGCCTGGCGGACCGTGTCTTCTTTCCCCATGAAGATCTCGCATTCCAAGCCCAGCAATGCTGCCGCCGTAGCAGTGGCCACGCCGTGCTGTCCTGCCCCGGTCTCGGCAATGATCCTGGTCTTTCCCATCTTCTTGGCCAACAGGGCCTGCCCCAGCACATTGTTGATCTTATGGGAACCGGTATGGTTCAGATCCTCTCTCTTAAAATAGATCTTGGCGCCTCCCAGATCCTTTGTCATCTTCTCTGCATAGTACAGCAGAGAGGGACGTCCGGCATAGTCCCGCAGAAGCTCTGCCAGCTCCTCCTGAAATTCTTTGTTGTTCTTGTAGTATTCATAGGACTCCTCCAGCTTGTGAATCTCATTCATCAAGGTCTCGGGGATATACTGCCCTCCATGAATCCCAAATCTTCCATTACTCATAGCTACCTCGTTTCTTTATAATCTGTTATTTCCTGTTTTCAACTCCTGCAGGGCCTTCACCCGGTCCGGCGCAGTCATCAGAGTCTCCCCGATCAGTACGCCATTGACCTGATGTTCCTCCAGACGGAAGATATCCTCCCGGCTGCGGATGCCGCTCTCAGATACAAAGAGGACAGAGGAAGGCACCTGGCTCCGATAGCGCAGGCTGTTATTAATATCCACAGTAAAGGTATGCAGATCCCGGTTATTGACACCGATCAGCCGGGCCCCGGCCGCCAGCGCCCGGGCAACCTCTTCCTGATCGTGCGCTTCTACCAGAGCGCTGAGCCCCAGCCGGTCCGCCAGCGCAAAATAGTCTCTCAATTCCTGGTCCGACAGGATCGCGCAGATCAGCAGCACAGCATCGGCTCCCAATACTTTTGCCTCATAGATCATATATTCATCTACTACAAAATCTTTCCGCAGGACCGGTAATGAAATCTTTGCCTTAATCTCCTGCAGATATGCATCGCTGCCCTGGAAATAATAGGGTTCGGTCAGCACGGATACGGCGCCGGCCCCTCCCTTCTCATAATCCCGGGCAATCTCCAGATAAGGAAATTCCCGGGCGATCACCCCTTTGGAGGGGGACGCTTTCTTTACCTCGCAGATAAAAGAGATCTGGTCGCCGCCCAGCGCTTTCTCAAAAGGATATCCGGTGTCTGCCTCCATGGCGAGGGCTTGTTTTTTTAATTGTTCCAAAGGTTTTTCTTTCTTACATTTGGCTACCCGTTCCCGGGTTTTTGCTGCAATCTCATCTAATATTGTCATAGTACCCCTCCTGCTCCTCTGACAGCGCCAAATATTCTTTACGCATTGCTTTTTGCAATAAAGGCTTCCAGCTGCTTCATTGCCTTGCCGCTGGCGATGATTTCCCTGGACTGGGCGATGCCTTCCTCAATGGAGATCTCTTTGGCAATATGAAGGGCTGCGCCGGCATTCAGAAGCACAGCATCCATCTTGGCGCCTTCCTGGCCGGACAAAATCTCTCTGGCGATCTTTGCATTTTCCTCAGGCGCGCCTCCCACCAGTTCCTCTTTCTGGCATCTCTGAAGCCCAAACTGCTCCGGCGTGATCTCATAGGAACGGAACTGGTCTCCTTGGAATTCGCAGACGGTTGTGGGGGCGCTAAGGGAAATTTCATCCATTTTATCTTGCCCGTACACTACCATTCCCCTCTTTACCCCAAGATTATGAAGAACGCGGGCCAGCGGCTCTACCAATGCCGGATCATATACTCCCAGCAGCTGCAGGCTGGCTGCAGCCGGATTAGCCAGAGGGCCTAAGATATTGAACAGGGTACGGATCCCGATCTCTTTGCGCACAGCCCCCACAAACCGCATGGCTGTATGGTACTTCTGGGCAAAGAGGAAGCAGATATGGATATCCTGAAGAATCTGCAGGCTCTTGTCTGCCTCCAGATCAATCTTCACTCCCAGCGCCTCCAGGCAATCTGCTGTACCGCATTTGCTGGAAGCCGCCCGATTGCCATGTTTGGCCACATATACGCCCCCGGCAGACGCCACCAGAGATGCCATAGTGGAAATATTAAAGGTATTGGAGCCATCCCCTCCGGTCCCTACAATCTCCAGTACATCCTGCTCATGCTCAAAATGCTCCCCATGCTTTCTCATGATCTTGGCCGCCGCAGTAATCTCATCGATCGTCTCTCCTTTCATAGCCATTGCCGTAAGGAATGCCGCCTTCTGGGCATCTGTCGCCTGGCCGGTCATAATCTCATCCATTACCTGCTCCATTACTTCTGTAGACAAATCTTCTTTTTTCGCTAATGTTCCAATTGCTTCTTTGATCATTGTAAAATCCTCCATTCATTTTTGATTTAAAAAATTTTTTAATATATTTTTTCCTTCCGGCGTCATGATAGACTCTGGGTGGAATTGCAGCCCATAGACCAGATATTTTCTGTGTTCCACGGCCATCACTTCTCCGTCTTCTGTCACCCCGGTCACTTTTAAGACATCCGGGATCGTATCCCTCTTGGCTATCAGGGAATGATACCTGGCTGCCTGTGCTTTCTGCGGGATTCCCCGGAACAGAGGACAGTCCTGGTCCAGCTGCACGACAGACATCTTTCCGTGCATCAGCTCTCTGGCGTAAGAGATCACAGCGCCGTAGGCTTCGCAGATGGCCTGATGTCCCAGGCAGACGCCCAATATCGGTACTTTCCCCTGCAGCTCTTTCACTACCTGCTCACAGACTCCAGCCTGATCCGGCCTCCCCGGTCCCGGGGAGAGAATAATGTGGGTGGGTTCCATTGCCTGGATCTCTTCCACTGTATATCCGTCATTTCGGATCACCCTGATATCCGGCTCCAGTTCTCCTATTAACTGATATAGATTATAGGAAAAGCTGTCATAGTTATCAATCAATACAATCATATATTTTCCCCCTCGTCTACTGCATTCATTACAGCCTTTGCTTTGTTAATGCACTCCCGGTATTCTTTTTCCGGCACGCTGTCTGCCACAATTCCGGCGCCGGAACGGACGAACACCTTTCCGTTTTTCTTAAATGCCAGGCGGATCGCAATACAGGTATCCAGATTCCCGGTAAAGTCCACATACCCAATGGCTCCCCCGTAGATTCCCCGTTTGTTGTTCTCCAATTCGTTGATAATCTCCATAGCCCGGATCTTGGGCGCCCCGGAAAGGGTCCCTGCAGGCAGTACGGCATCTACGGCATCCAGGCTGCATCTGTCTTCCCGGATCTGTCCTGCCACGGTAGAACCGATATGCATTACGTGGGAATACCGTTCGATTGACATGTATTTTTCGACCTGGACGGTGCCAAACTTACTGATCTTACCCAGGTCATTCCTCCCCAGATCTACCAGCATATTGTGCTCGGCCCGTTCTTTTTCATCGGCCAGGAGCTCTTGTTCTAACGCTTCGTCTTCCTGGGAGTTCTTTCCTCTCGGCCGGGTGCCTGCCAGGGGAAAGGTGTGCAGGATCCCCTGTTCCAGCTTGACTAAGGTCTCTGGAGAGGCTCCCGCCACCTCAATATCATCGCTGCTGAAGTAGAACATATACGGAGAGGGATTGATAGTGCGCAGATGACGGTAGACATTCAGCAGGCTTCCTTCATAATCGGCCTCCAGGCGGTTGGACAACACTACCTGAAAAATGTCTCCCTCATAAATGTAATGCTTTGCTTTCTCCACCATCTGGCAATACTCTTTCTCAGAAAAGAGCGCCCGGAAATCAGAAGTGATCCTGCCGGGTATGACCTCCTGGGGCGTCCCTTCCTGGATCAGCCGGAGGATCCTGTGGATTTCCTCTGTGCAACGGTGGTATTCTTCTTCCAGCTTATCCGTCTTTGCATTGGCAATGACTATGATCTTCTGCTTCAGGTTGTCAAAGGCAATCACCTTATCAAAGAGCATAAGGTCTACATCCTTAAATCCTTCCTGATCCTCCGCATCCAGATTCAGCTTGGGCTCACTGTATTTTACATAATCATAGGAAAAGTACCCTACCAATCCTCCGGTAAAGGTAGGAAGCCCTTCCACTCTGGGACTCCGATACTCCTCCAGAAGTTTTTTGATCTCATTTCCCGGATGATCGGTCTGATAAACCTGTTCTCTGCCGTTGCGTATCGTCATCTTCCCGTTCATGCAGGTGATCTCCAGCTTAGGGTCAAAGCCCAGAAAGGTATATCTTCCCCATCTTTCCTGGTTTTCGACACTTTCCAGCATATAGCAGTGGCTGCTTACCCCTTTTAATATCCGCAGCACTTCCATGGGAGTGCGGATGTCTGCCAGGATCTCTCCACTGATCGGTACCACCTGATATCCTTCTGCCAATTTTCTTGCCTCTTCCAATGAAATCATCTTGACCTCCTATCTCACCAAAAAAAATCCCTGACCATTGTCATTGCATGCCAATAACAACAGCCAAGGACGGTTACTCTGTACAAGTTCCGCGGTGCCACCTTGCTTCGTGGTTGCCCACGCTCTCAGCGAAATACTAACATATTTCCGGCAACTGACGTATGCCCTCACGTCATGGAATACTCAAGCCTAATGCGACCCTTTGACCATGCCCTCAGTGGTCCATTTAATGAACTGCATCTCTGCGGGTTCTCAGCATCCCCGCTCTCTGTAAGCGCATTTTTCATTTTTATCTCCACCTCAACGGTTTACAATATAATATAAGATCAATCTGTGTAACATTATACACCTGAAATATAATTTGTCAACCGGCAATCTGCTTCTTGATGATGATCCGAATTTGAAAAAGGTTCAAAGATTCTTATGATATGTTATTCCTATTCCAAAGAAAATAATCCCGATAAATAAATAATATCCCGATGATTGTATGGAATTGATGTTTGCTTTCTCCAACAATTGGTAGATTCTGTCATAGGCATAAAGGTTGTATGCGAACACGGGAATAAATGCCGCAGTAACGGAATGGAACATAAAAGCAAGCATATAGATTGTTCCCGCATAAAAGAACGACTGCGCAAACATTTGTCCGAATAATGCTATATCAACCATCAGCACATTCATTGCACACAGCATAAATGGGATTAAGGATAATATATACATCGCTAAAAAAATCAGTACATCTGTCAATTTTCCTTTTTCATAGATCCAGAGTACCTCTGACCCCTTTCCTTCCGTATATTCATGTAATATCAAAACAATCCACCAAATGCTCATAATCGGTATAAAAAGGAAACTTAACTGGACAAAATAATTTTCTAATTCATAATTATCAACAAATTTAGAAAATGCATACAGGGTTCCGGGAAGAATAAAATAATTTACCAAAAAAGGAATATATCTAAGCCATTTCATTCCCCTCCACTGTATTAATATGCGAGTCATTTTGTTTTTTAATGCTCCTTCAAAAGACATAGATAACCATCCTCCACATTTGATTTTGCAGCAGCTTCCACCGGATGCTTCATGATCACCCGATATGTTTTCTCTCCATCCTGAAGATAGGATTTCTCAACAAATAATATATCCTCCTGAGTCAGATCCCCGGCTTTTAATTCTGTAATTCTTCCATCTGCATATTCAATCAGCTTCTCATTCGTTCCCATGAAAAGCTTCTTTCCTCTGTTCATAACCATGATATGGTCACAACATGCCTCCACATCCTCCACAATATGTGTTGAGACAATAATAATCCGGTCTTTGGACATATTGGAAATAATATTCTTAAATCTTATACGCTCCTCCGGATCCAATCCTGCTGTAGGTTCATCTAACAAAATCACCTTTGTATTGCCCAAAAAAGCCTGTGCAATGCCCAACCGCCGAACCATTCCTCCTGACAATTTACTAATCTTCGTTTTCTTTTGAGATATCAGGTTGACCATATGCAATGCATCCTCTATCACCTGGTACTGATCTGCTTTGGGAATTTTTTTTAGATTACAAAAATAGGTCATCATTTCCCATACAGTAAGTTCAGGAAAAAGTCCAAACTTTTGAGGTAAATAGCCAATTTCTGTCTGGGGTGTTTTTTTTATCTTTTTTCCATTCATTTCTATTGTTCCCTGAAAAGAGTAAAGCCCCGTAATACAACGCATCATGGTCGTTTTACCTGCCCCATTGGGACCAAGAATGCCATATATCCCATTTTTAAAGATACAATTAATCCCTTCCAGAACCCTTTTTTGGCGGAATCGTTTGGACAAATTTTTAATTTCAATTTGATTTTCCATTTTCAGCTTCCTCCTATTGAAACATATCCTCTGCCTGATCCATTAAATCTCGATCTTCCTCATCCGGTTCATCGTACAATTTTCCGTATTTGTAATATTGGATTGCCTGCTCCTTCGCCCCAAAAATCTGATTAAAAATATGATTTTCCGAAAAACAGTAATTCTGCAAGTTGTTCTCCGGCGCTATGATAAAGGTTTTATTATACAGAGGATGCCCCAGCTCCTCCAAAGTTTCAAAAAAGTCTCTAAGCTCCTCCATATTATCCTTCCTTGTGGGATTATTGTCATGTTCCAATTGAGAGTAAATAACACGTACCTGATCAATTTCCTTTTCTAACAGATAAGGACTGCCAACGATCGTCATTCCATCACTGGTACTTTTATACCTTATATAGCGATATTTCCCTTTCCTTGCTGCTTCCTTCTCAGACAAATTACTATATACTTTTAAATCTCCTTTATAATATACCGTCACATCAAATTCTGCATTGTGGCCAGCAACCTCTCTGGAAAAACAAGTGTTATAATTATTATAGACAAAGGTGGTCCTTTTTCCTGCGATAGGATAATACTCAAAATTGGCAGGCAGCATGATTCCCTGGCCGGTAGAATAAAAATACTGACTTGCTCCTTTATATTCTATCGTTACCTCAGACAATTCTCCATTTGAAGGATACACTGTCAAATAATCACCTTTCTGTTGATAACGCAATTTCTCCCCCTTCTGATCCACCACATTCGTCACATGATAACAATGGTATAAAGTAAAACAATATTGGTCTAAGTTCCTGTCACTAATTTTCAGTAATGCCTTAGCATTCAAAATATCATCAACCCAAAAGTCTATATCATAAGCTGTTATATTAAAATCTTCCATATCCGTCTTGGTAGATACTATAGAATCTCCCGTATAAGCATTGTCATAATAAAATTGCTCCGCATGCCAACGGTCAAAGCGATTAATAACCGGCAAGGAATATGATGCCCCTGTAGGCTGGAAAAAAAGAATCAGACAAACAATAGCAGCTATTCCCCATAAAACTGCCGCTTTGTTCTTTGCCACTTGAAATAAAAGAAAGAGCATCAAAAAAATCCAGAAGAGGATACGAAACAAATGGACATGTTCCGCAGACATTAAATAATAGGTGTCTGTAATCGCCCCAGGTTCCGCTGAGGTAAAAATGCAAAACAAAGTAGCAAAATTGCAGGCAGGAAGTCTTCCTTGAGAAATTCCCATCAGCAATTGCAAAAAGGGGCGGTCAAATAAATAAAATACTGCCAACAGAAGAGACATTCCTACTAATTTGTTTTGAATCCCTGATAATCCCCATCCAATAATAATTCCCAGGAGAATGACCAGGCCCCAGAAAATAATGGCAACTTTAAGGCTATACCATATTAACGGTTTCATGGAATACCCCATTCCATAATAAAAACGAATCTGATATGCAATGAATAGCAAGGTGATCATACTATCCAGGACAAACAGGATATAAAAATCATATCTCTGATATTTTATGGAAATCCTGTTAGTACATAGCGATTCATGAACCTCATTTTTGCAATAGGAGTGGAAGATTTCATAAGATATAAACAAAAAGCAAAAGAACACATAGGGTACAGCCAAAAGCAGCTTGCATAACGCCCCTTGCAGATAACTCTCATATCCTCCCGAGTAAAAAAATAAATAATATATTGATAAGGCAAACATAAAAATAATCGGAATGATAATCGCTGGATTCCGTATTATTTTCTTAATATGTAACACATACATTTATGAGCCGAACCTCCGTCTATCCTATATAGGGCGGTATATCATTCTAATAATATACCGCCTTATAGCACCAATTCTCAATTATGCCAGATCCTATCCTCTTAATAGCATGCCTCACCAGAATGCTTCGTTATAGTTTCCGTCTTTCCTCCGTAAGACACCTCATATACTGCCTTCAAACGGAAACGCTTTCCGGACGCCACAGCCTTCTCTCTGTCCATGGAAAGGATAATACTATCCGTTACCGTCTTCTTATACGGATCAGTATTCACTGCCTTCCAGCCGCCGTCCACATACTTCTGCAGCGTCAGCTTTGCCACGAGCTTTGTCACTCCTGGTATTCCTACCACCTCTCCATGCATCTTAGCCTTTCCATTATTGATACGAAGTGAGGTAGATGTGCTCATTGTATACAGGCTGCAAACAGAAATGCCCGGATCCTCCGCCGTCTCCGGCGCTGCCGCTGCCGCCAGCCTCTGACAGGGAGCCATCCCCACCATCACTGCCAAACCTACCACTGCCGCTTTTCTTGCAAATCTCATATCGAACTCCTTTCGTAATACATCATCTGTTCTTTTGTTCCTGCTTCCTTTACTGAATATCTTCTGCAATCCGTATCATCTCTTCCTCAGGCAGATAACCCAATATTGTAAACACATAGTTATCCTTTACCCAGAAAAGCAGCACTCTGTCCCGGCCAGGATATGCATCATCCTTAACATACTTCTTTCCCCATACACCGCTGATCTGGATATCCTCCACCTCAGCATTCTCTGAATCCACCGAGTACTTCCCTTCCTTAGAAATAATGTCCTGCCAGTAGAGAAAGTACTCATCGCCTCTCTGATAAATTACATGATAACTCTCTTGATTGGATGTCTCCTGATCCAATTCATATCCTTCCGGCAGCTTTCCAAGGAGATACCTGCGTTCAATCTGTGTGGGAACATTGTCAGGATTCTCCGGTACCAGGGTGATTTCGTCCATTTTATCTTCTTTGTCGTATGTAATTTCCTTCCTTACATGGTCTCCCTGATCGGGCTGGGCATAACACAGCATCACCACATGCGATCCCAGCAATAGAGATAACAGCAGGCTTGCCACACGAACCATTCCCTTATGCCACATTCTCCTGTTCCTCTGTCTTACTTCCCGCCGGGCCAGCTCCTGGCGTAGCTGCTCCTGTCTCTGCTTTTCCTCCAAAGCCTCCATTACCTGCTCATAGATTGCATCTATTTCAGCCGTACTGAGATGGGCTATAGCCGGAATCTCCACCATGTCTATACTTTCTAGCATTTCTTTTGTGAGTCTTGCCTGCGTTTCCATGAAGGCCTGTTTTAATTCCTCCTGGCTGATCCGCATCTCTTGTACCTCCTCTAACTACTTAAACTACTTAAATAAAACATCCCGATTATAGTAATTCTTAATATTATTTTAATGTGACAAAAATCTGCAAAAATCTCTTTTTTTCTTAATTTCTGCTGAATTGCGGCAATTTCACATTTATTACAGCTATCTTTCAGAGACAGAGATTGCCTCGATGGCCACGCTGCCGCCCCGCACAACCTCGATCCGGTTCACAAAAGATCTGCGGAAGAGAGCAATCATTTCATTCACTCCCTGTTCTGTTTTAATGCACTGTATTAATACGGTATTTTTGTCATAATCAATAATTTTCAGATCAAAGGTCTGCGCGATCCGGAAGATTTCCTCTTTGTCCTTTTCATGACAGCTGCTGACTTTGATAAACAGCAGCTCTCTTTTGTGGATCGGCACATCGGTAAAATCTACCACCTTGATCACCTCCACACATCGGTTCAGCTGCTTGATGACCTGCTCGAAAGTCACGTCATCCATTGTCAGGCCGATGGTCATCCGCGACACAGTGGAATCCTCCGTCTCCCCCACAGTGAGGGTGTCCAGATTATAGTTTTTGCCGGACAGCAGGCCAGACACCTTGGCCAGCACACCAATCTGATTTTCTACATACATTGATATCCATCGCTTCTTTGTCTCCATATCTTTCCTCCCCCTTCTACTAACAATCCAGAATCATCTGATCTAACGCTTTCCCACCGGGAACCATGGGTGATACATTGGCTTCTCTGTCAATGATGAATTCCAACAGCGTGGGGGCTTTCCTGTGCTCCCCGGCATAGGCAAAGGCCCGGGGGATATCTTCCTCCTGGGTAACGCGCATTCCATATGCGTCATAGCTTTCTGCCAGCTTAACAAAGTCTGGCGTATAGGGAGGGCAGCATTTATCTTTATCCAGGCAATTTCTCTGGCAGCTCCTGCGATAGGTCAGGCAGGTACTGGAGTATCTCCGGTCAAAGAAAAGCTGCTGCCATTGACGGACATTTCCCAGATAGCCATTATTAAATACGATCAGGGTCAGGGGAAGCTCCAGGGCCACTGCTGTAGCCAGTTCCTGAATATTCATCTGCATGCCTCCGTCCCCGGAAACAGCGAATACCTGCCGGTGGGGATTCCCCAGCTGCGCGCCCAGAGCTGCCGGCAATCCATAGCCCATAGTCCCCAGGCCGCCGGAGGTAAGAAGCTGGCGGTTGGATTCCAATTCCAGGTATTGGGTCGTCCAAAGCTGGTTCTGCCCTACATCAGTAGCTACAATAGGAGAATCATAATGCTCATTGATATAGCGGATAACCTTCTCCGGTGTCAGGCCCGGATAGCGATCCATCGTAATGGGATATTGCTCTTTCCATGCCTGTACCTGTTCTACCCAGGGGGCGATTTTTGGGGGAATTACATATTCTAACACCTTTTCAATAGCTAATTTGGCATCTGCTACAATGGGAATATCCACCACAATGTTTTTGGAAATGGAAGCGGAGTCTACATCAATATGGATAATCCTGGCTTTGCTGGCAAATTCGCTGATCTTGCCGGTAATCCGGTCATTGAAGCGGGTGCCAATAGAGAAGAGCACATCGCATTCGCTTACGGCATGATTAGCGGCATAGCTGCCATGGATCCCAATATTCCCCAGATAGAGAGGATGGCGGGAAGGGATAGCTCCTTTCCCCATGATTGTAGTGATCACCGGAATCCCTGTTTTCTCTGCCAGCTGCAGCATCTTCTCATTTGCCCCGGAGATATTTACACCGCCTCCCAGGAGGAACAAGGGCTTCTTTGCCTTCTTCAATGTATTGACTGCCTTTTTGATCTGGCCCACATGAACGCCCTCATTAGGCTTATATCCCCGAATTGATACTTCTTTGGGATATTCTTCGCTGCCCAGCTCCTGCTGGATGTCTTTCGGCAGATCTATCAGAACCGGGCCGGGACGTCCCGTCCTGGCAATGTAAAAGGCTTCCCGGATAATCCGGCCCAGATCCTCCCGTTTCCTAACGGTCACCGCATATTTACAGATATTTCGCACGATCCCTACAATATCTACTTCCTGGAAGGCATCGTTGCCCATAAGGCCCAGAGGCACCTGCCCTGTAATACATACCAGGGGCACACTGTCGTAATTGGCTGTGGCGATCCCTGTCACCAGATTGGTCGCCCCGGGACCGCTGGTCACAAGACAGACTCCCACCTTTCCTGTAGAGCGGGCATAACCATCGGCTGCATGGATCAGCGCCTGTTCATGCCGGGGAAGGATGACTTCTATCTCTTTCTCCCCATATAGGGCATCAAAAATGTCAATGGCCTGGCCGCCTGGATATCCAAAGAGAATATCAACTCCCTCTTCCTTCAATGCCTTTACCAAAAGTTCTGTTCCTTTTATCATGCTATATCCCTCCATTCCATTTAGTGAAAAAGGCATGCCTGTATTGCTTAATATGATACAACCCGTCAAGCTCATTTGGCAAGAGGCAACCTTTTCCGGAAGAGAATGCGTCAGCGGACAAACTGCATCAGAAAGGACTGGGGAAGATATTTGCAGACTCCCCGGAAGGCATTCATCCACGCCCCATATACCGATACCGCCTTCCCATGCTTGGCATCCAGTAAAGCCCTCCGTACCACCTTTTCCGGCTTTACCATGACAATCCGTTTGTACAGTTTAATGCTCTGATGTCTTTCTGCAATATCAAAAAATTCTGTCTTTACAGGCCCGGGACATACTGCTGTCACCTGGATCTCCCGTTCTTTCAATTCCTCTGCCAGAGCTCTGGAGAAGCTGAGTACATACGCTTTGCTGGCAGCATAGACCGCAAATCCCGGCTGGGGCAGGAATGCCGCAGAGGATGCCATCTGGACCACTACCCCCTTCCGTACCATGTACGGAAGCGCCATATAGGTAACGGCAGTCAGGGCGCGGCAATTCAAATCTATCATTCCTATATTTTCCTGCTCTTCCGTTTCCATGACCTTTCCGATGATGCCATACCCTGCCGCATTTACCAGAATCTTTATCTGAGGCTTTTCCCGTTCCAGCAGCGCTGCTAATTCTTCCAGGCATTGGGGCTGCTGCAGGTCCAGGGCGAGGACTCTCACCCTCTTCCCCAGAAGCATCCCTTCCAGTTCTTCCAGGCGTTCCTTTCTGCGGGCTATAAGCCAGATTTCCTCTATACTGCGGTAGCTCTGTGCGATCTGAAGGGCAAATTCTCTCCCTATCCCAGAAGAGGCCCCTGTAATAATTGCTGTCTTTCCTGTCATAACGTCCCCCATTTCTATTATCTTTCATAGATTATTTTTTTCTCTTTATTTTAAAATACTGATCCTGGCGATGCTCTTTGTCAAACAGATAATAATACTGTACGGTTTCATATTCCTCCAGCAGCCGGCCATATTCCTCCTGTCCCTTATCTCCTTCCCAATCATAAAGCCTCCCCTGATCATCGTAATAGCCCTTGGCGCTGATACAGGGAAGTTTGTCATGCAGGGCCAGAAGAAATCGCTGATAGTCGGTAAGCTCTAAGCCTGCCGCCTGCATCATAAGCACAGACAGATAATTGATCGAGGTGCATTCAATCTCTTGTTCGGGAATATCGTAATTGGCCCAGATGAAAAAGGGAACCTTATATTTCTGCATATTTTCCTTATGATTAAAATCATCCGGATCCTTCCCCATGATTTTCTGATAAAATCTATCCGGCAGATGGGGCTGATGGTCGCCAAACAGTACGATCAAGGTCGGCTCCTTTTCCTTTTTAAAATATTTTATCAGCTTCTCCAACGCCTCATCCGAAAGTTTTATCAGGGACAGATATTGGTCTGCCTCAAATTGCCTCTGATCAGAAATCACCCTCACCGGATCTTCAAACTGGTAATCTGTGTCTGTATAAGCGCTATGATTCTGCATTGTTACATTGAAAAGGCACAGGGAGCTTCCCTCCTGCTTCTGCTGATACAGCTCCCGGATCATCTGATAATCTGTCTCATCACTAACATATTTACGCACCAATAAAGGATCCTTCACATCTTTTAAAGAGAGGAACTTCTGAAATCCCAGCAGTGGATACACCCGGTTCCGGTTGTATCCAGAAGGATAATATGGGTGGAATGCCACCGCCTCCTGGTAATTTCCCTGGGCTAAGATGCTATCGATCACCGTAGGAACCTGATCCTTTATGTATTGCAGATAGGGGTTGCCTGGGAGGAAGGCTTTGCTGCAGCCTGTCAGAAATTCAAACTCTGAATTGGCTGTGTAGCCCCCATAGACAGAGGATTCCACATAACCCCGTATGGTATTCTTCTTCAATTTGCGAAAATATTCCAGATAGGGTTTGTCTGTGTAGATATCCCCCAGGACTTCCAGGTCGGAAAAGGATTCGTTCATGATCATGATCAGATTCGGGGAGGTCACGCCTCCGGAACGGTCTGCCAGCACGCTGTTCACGCCAGAGGTCTTGCCGTAATGGGACAGAATCTCTTCTGCCTTCTCCGGAGAATAGCCTTCCGGCGGTTCTACCTCTGCCTCGCCTGCATTGGCAGTCACATACAGGACATAACCGTATTTGGAGATTCCTATATTATGGTCCCAGGTTAATCCGCTGACGTCTTCCCAGAAAGTAAATGTATTCCCCAGCCACAGATAGAACAGGAGCGCTGCCGCCAGGCCAATCCCTCCTGCTATCATATTTCTCCGGCTCGCATACCTTCTGCCCGATTCAGGGGCCGGAAGAAAGAGCAAGGCGATTCCTGCAGCTGCCGTCAATAGTCCCAGCCAAAAGGCTGGCTCTAACGTATAATTATAATCTCCGGCCACTCCCGCCGCTGTCTTTACTGCAAAAAGGTCCATATAGACGATTCCATATCCCCGAAAGGCATCTACAAAATAATTGGCAATCCCCAGCGCCAATACTCCTGCCTGGGACAGCAACAGCGCCGGACGGAACCGGTGGAATACAGATACCAGAAGAATGTTGGCAGACAGGAGCAGCAGGACATTTTTAAATCCATAATACAGTCCGATCTCCGCCAAATCACCTTTTAAAAAGCATTCAATGGAAATATATTCCAAAACCGGAGCCAATAGAAAGACTGACAGCAGAAGAACAGGATTTCTGCGAATCCTGTTCTCTTTATCTGCCCGGACCCCGCCTGCCTTTTCCTCCTGCCGCCGCTCATTCTCTTCTGCGGCCTTCTGTTCCTGTATCGCTTCTTCCATGGGTATATACCTCTCTAAAAACCAAAGGGCAGAAAATTCCCAAATCCGCCGAAACCGGAATCCCCGCCATATTCTCCGCCCTCTTCTCCCGGCTGTTGGGTGGGTGATTCCTGCTGCTGCCCGCTATCTGTGCTTTCCGGCAGGTTATCCAGGGATTCTTTCCCCTGGAGGACTACTTCCAATTTCTTTTCCTGGTAACTTCCTTCCGTAAGACGCATCACGGTGATCGTCACGGTAGTGCCTTTCCGATAGCTGTTTACTTTCTCCTGAAGGCTCTCGGAATTGCTCACCTTCATATCATTGACTGCGGTAATAATGTCTCCGGTAAGGATGCCTCCCTTCTGGGCCGCGCCTCCCTCTGCCACTTCGAATACATACACTCCGCTGGGCATATTAAAGGAACTGGCCTCTTGAGACACTGTTTTGATCGATACTCCCAGATAACCTTTCTCATTCTCAGTCAGCACTTCCTTGTTCATTAATTCGTCAATAATAGGCGTAGCCTCGGATATGGGAATGGCATATCCCACTCCTTCTACCTTGGAGCTTGCAATCTTAGCGGAATTAATTCCAATCACCTCTCCCTGCATATTCAGAAGCGCCCCTCCGCTATTCCCTGGATTGATCGCCGCATCGGTCTGAATTACTTTAAGGGTATTGTCAGAGCCATCCGTCTGGGACGTCTCTGTAATTTCCCGGTTCTTAGCGCTGATATATCCCACCGTTACCGACTGGCCATAGCCCAGGGCGTTTCCAATGGCAATAGCCATTTCTCCTACCTTCACCTCAGAGGAATCCCCCAAATGGGCGATCCGGATCCTGTCCAGGGTAGAGTCTTTGATATCTGCCAGCTTGACGGCCACTACTGCCAGATCAGCCGTGCTGTCCGATCCCTTTTCCGTAGCATCGTAAACTTCTTCATCAATAAACTGGACAGAAATATTGTCTGCCCCCTGGATCACATGATGATTGGTAGCGATCAGCAGTTCTGTGTCATTCTTGCCTACGATAAAACCTGATCCGGAACTGGCCGTATCCTCTCCTTCAAAATACTGGCCAAAGATACTATAATACCCCTCTCCCTGGGCTTTGCTGGTGATGGCTACTACGGACGGCATTGTGTTGTCTACAATGGCTGATACATCCGCTGTCCCCACGGCGCTGCTGGTAGCTGCCTGGACATAGTCCACATGGTCTGTGGTATAACCAATATTCCGGGTACCCCCGGTGCTGATCCCCAGCGCCCTTTGAAATACCAGGGACATTCCCTGAAAACAGACGGCTGCCAATACGCCAAACAACACGGCGCATGCTGCGCAGATCCCTATCTTTTTCCAGGTAAGGCCTGTCTTTTTCTTTTCCTTCCCCTGATCCTCTTCCGCAGATGAATAAAATGTTTCCTTTGGTACATTATCAATACTAATGGGTTCAACACGCTCCTGCTCCTGCCCCTCAGTAACTGCCTGGGCATAATAATCTCCGGAACGGGTGGCATCCTGGGGATTCTCCCGATAAGAATAGCTGTACAGCGAGGAGCCAGAACCTTCAACGGAATTTCCATATTCTCCTGTATATCCATTAGAAAAGGATTGCTCTTCTAATGCCTGTCCCGGATCCTCTGCATCCGTTCCCTCCTGCCCTTCTATAAACTCCTGTCTTTCTTCTTCCATGATAGCCTCCATTTCTATACTGTTCCCAGGCTCCCTCTGCCCAGAACAGAATATCTTATCAGACATATAAATGCAAATCTATGCACACTATGCAGTGTAGCAATGATTTGTGATATTCCTGTGAACTAGCTATTAAAATTTCCTGATACTGATAAAAGTATGAGGATTATTATTGCGATTTATTTCGGAAACCTTTATAATAATGACATTGTTCCAGAACAGAAAGAGAAGGTGAAACTGTGATAAAGGAAAACCAAAAGCTGTTAAATCTATTTCATGTTATCGTGGATGCCATTATTATCATTGTATCCTTTATACTTGCCTATAAATTGCGTTTTGATGACACATGGAGTCCTTTGATCCGCTACGGACGTCCCCTCACCCGTTATGGTATTATACTCTCTCCCCGAGGTTATATCAAGCCGTTGAGTGATTATATTACCATGCTGGTCTTTCTGGTGCCTTCCTATCTGATCATATACCAATTCTGCGATTTGTACAATCCAAAGCGCACCAATGGGAAACGGGCAGAATTATTCAGCCTGGTAAAGGCCAATTTTTTCGGAATCATTTACTGCATGGCAATTCTGTATTTTATCAAGCAGACCAATTATGCCCGGTTATTTCTGGGGATCTTTGCCATAACTAATCTTGTCATTGATTATATCTTCCGCCTGGCCATCACCCACACATTGCGGCAGATGCGCCGTTCCGGCAAGAATCTGAAGCACATTATGCTGGTGGGGTATAGCCGTACTGCAGAAGGCTATATCGACCGTCTGAGAGTCCATCCGGAATGGGGGTATTTCATCCATGGTATTTTGGATGATACTAAGCCGGTAGGAGAATCCTATAAAGGCATTAATGTCATCGGCAACACAAATATGCTTGCCAATCTTCTGAGCAGTAACGAATTTGATGAGATCGCCATTACTCTCAGTATTGATGAATACTCCAAGCTGGAACATATCGTGACCATCTGTGAAAAATCCGGCGTCCATACTAAATTTATCCCTGATTACAATCACGTAATCCCTACCAAGCCTTACACCGAGGATCTGGACGGGCTTCCGGTGATCCATGTGCGCCACGTTCCTCTCAGCTCTTCCCTGAACCGGATCCTGAAGCGGGGCGTGGATATCGCGGGCTCCCTGCTGGGACTGATCCTCCTGTCTCCTTTTATGCTGATCATCGCCGCCCTGATCAAGCTTACCTCCAAGGGTCCTCTGATATTTACCCAGACCAGGATCGGGCTGCATAATAAAGAATTTTCCATGTATAAGTTCCGCTCCATGCAGGTGCAGGACGAGAAGGAGGAGCGGAAAGCCTGGACTACCGCCCACGATCCCCGCATCACTCCTATCGGCCGTTTCATGCGCAAGACAAACATTGACGAGCTTCCCCAGCTGGTAAATGTCCTCCGGGGAGATATGAGCCTGGTCGGTCCGCGTCCGGAGCGTCCCTTCTTTGTCAAAAAATTCCAGGAGACGATCCCCCGCTATATGATCAAGCATCAGGTGCGCCCCGGGATGACTGGATGGGCGCAGGTCAACGGTTATCGGGGCGATACCTCTATCACCAAGCGGATCGAATGCGACCTTTATTATGTAGAGAACTGGACTTTTTGGTTAGACTTTAAGATCCTGTTCCTGACCTTTTTCGGCAGCAAGACCAATGAGAATGCCTATTGACCGGAATACTGCAGAAGAACCCAGAGAGGAGGATATTTATGGCCAAACCGTCTGCCAGGAAAAAAAGATACTCTATCATACGCATATTCCTTTGGATACTTCTTCTTTTCCTGCTCCTCCTGAGCCTGGGAATCCTTTTTCTGGTATCCCGTCTCGAGACGATTGAAAATCATCCTTTGGAATCTGTGGCGGTGAATCAATTTACCGATGAAAATATAGGAGATTATATTAATATTGCGCTGTTTGGCGTAGATTCCCAGCAAAACGACCTGCAGGAGAACACCCGCAGCGACTCTATGATCATCGCCTCTGTCAACCGGAAGACCCATAAGGTGACGCTGACCTCCCTTTACCGGGATACCTATGTAGAGATCGAAGGGCACGGCATGACTAAGCTGAACCATGCCTATGCCTTTGGAGGGCCGGAACTTGCAGTGAATACTATCAATACTAATTTTGACCTCAATATCCAGGATTTTGTCACGGTCAATTTTATGGCTCTGGCTAATACCATTGACGCCCTGGGAGGCATCCGGATCAATATCACGGAAGAGGAATTGGATTGGGTCAATGCTTATTCCAAGGATGTGGCCCGGATCAACGGAACCAAATTCAAAAAGATCAAGAGGGCGGGTAAGCAGAAATTAAACGGAACACAGGCTACCGGCTACTGCCGGGTGCGCTATACCTCCGGAGGGGATTTTACCCGCGCCAAACGGCAGCGGCGGGTGATCATGGCAATCTTCCGAAAGGCAAAGAAGGCGGATCCTTTCACGTTACTGGAAGTGATGAATACCATCTTCCCCCAGATATACACCAGCCTGTCCACAAAGGATATGCTGGCATTGGCAAAATATCTCCCCTGGTATGAGATCGAGAACCAAAAGGGCTTTCCCTATGAATTGGACTGCCACAGGGCCGGAGACGGGATCTATTATGATTTTCCTGTCACGCTTACCACTAATGTGCAAAAACTGCATAAGAAGCTTTTTGGCACTAAAAATTACCAGCCCAGCCAGAAGGTTTCTGAAATTGATGCTGCCATCAGCCTGGACGCCGGTTCTTTATCTGCGGCTGGAGGATACTGATCTGTGTACTCTGCGCCGGCTTGTGTCTGCGCTGCAACCGCAGGCCGGCCATGTACGAAAGCAGCGCAGAAATGAGGTATATTCATGAAAATCCGAGGAAGACTAATCATAGCATTTCTGATCATCACTGCCTTCCCCTCTTTTCTGATGTCGGTATGCTTTAACTTTATTCTTTCCAATCAGAGCGCGCTCCTGGAGGAATCCTACCAGTCCAAGACCTCCGCTTCGAACATCCTGCTAAATCCGATACAGATTTTGTATACGATCACACAACAGGATTACGAGGATCTGGTTGCGCTGGCGGAAGACAGGCCGGATCAGCTTCTGGATAAAGAGTATCTGGCGCAGGCCAGCGAGGTACTGCAGCAGCGGGATTCCTTCCTGATCATACGCAGGAATGGGAAAGATTATTTTGTGGGCAATCAGACTCTTTACGAAAGCCTCGACACCCTTCCCGGCTTTGGCGGCTACACCCGGGGAGCCTCCACCATGCTCTTCCTGGATCCTTCTATTCCGGGACTGATCAAATCCAAAGATTTTTATTTTTCCAACCATGACCAGGGACAGCTCTTCCTGATCACAGACCTGACCCGGCTGCTCCCCCAATGGAAACGGTCCATTCAGGAATTGCTCCTGTGCCTTCTTGGGATCCTTCTGGTTACGGCATGCCTGTTAATCCTCTGGGTATACAACAGTATTGTAAAACCGCTGAATATTCTGCGCATTGCTACCATGCAGATTGGCGCGGGCAATCTGGACTATCCGGTGCAGGTCAACTCAACGGACGAGATCGGGGAATTGTGCCAGGACTTTGAAGAAATGCGCATCCGGCTAAGGGAAATGATCAACGCCCGGATACGGTACGATGAGGATACCCGGGAAATGATCAGTAATATGGCCCACGATCTGCAGACCCCTATTACCTCTATTAAAGGATATGCAGAGGGAATTCTGGACGGCGTGGCTAACACGCCGCAGAAGCAAGAAAAATATGTTCGCACGATCCTGACTAAGGCGGTGGATATGAGCTATCTGATCGATGAGCTGTCGGTCTTTGCCATAGTGGAAAAGAACTCCCTTCCCTACCATTTCATCCCCCTGTCCTTAAAGGAGTACTTTTCGGATTTTCTGGAGGATACCCGGCTGGATCTGGAGACTTTGAATATCCACCTGGAATATTTTAACACCACAGCGGAGGATACTGTCGTACTGGCTGACCCCGAACAGCTCAAACGGGTGCTAAATAATATTACGGGAAATGTAGTAAAATATATGGATAAACAGGAGGGACTGGTCACATTGCGTATCACAGACGGCGATGGCGAGCCGGACTCCCAAAATGCTGCAGAATACGTATGCATTGAACTTACCGACAACGGCTCCGGCATTGCCGCCCAGGATCTTCCCCATGTATTCCGCCGCTTCTACCGGGGGGATATCTCCCGGAATTCCTCCCGCAGGGGAAGCGGGCTGGGGCTGGCCATTGTGGAACGTATTATCCATGACCATGGAGGCAGGGTATGGGCGCAAAGTACGCTGGGCCAGGGAACCAGTATTTTCTTCACGCTAAAAAAACAGGATAAGCAGGATGATGCTGCGGAAAGGGGTATGGAATATGGAAAGAATACTGATCATTGAGGATGAAGCGGCTATCGCCGAATTGGAAAAGGATTACCTGGAACTAAGTAATTTTGAGGTGACCCTGGAATCCGATGGAAGCGGAGGTGCAGCCCGGGCGCTGGCTGAGGACTTTGACCTGATCCTGCTGGATCTGATGCTGCCTGGCATGGATGGCTTTGAGATCTGTAAGCTGATCCGGGAGAAAAAGAATACCCCGATCATCATGGTATCTGCCAAAAAGGATGATATCGATAAGATCCGGGGGCTGGGGCTGGGCGCTGATGATTATATGACTAAGCCTTTCAGCCCAAGCGAGCTGGTGGCGAGGGTAAAGGCCCATCTGGCCCGTTATAAGCGCCTGACCTCCAATGGCGCCCAGAGCAATTCTATCATCGAGATCCGTGGGCTGAAGATCGACAAAACGGCCCGGCGGGTCTATGTCAACGAGGAGGAGAAGCCCTTTACTACGAAAGAATTTGATCTGCTTACCTTCCTGGCCCAGAATCCAAACCATGTCTATACGAAAGAAGAGTTATTTAAAGAGATCTGGGAAATGGATTCTGTAGGAGATATCGCCACCGTCACAGTCCATATCAAAAAAATCCGGGAAAAGATCGAGGATTCTTCCTCTAATCCTCAATATATTGAAACCATATGGGGTGTGGGGTATCGTTTCAAGCTATGAAATGCTTTACCAAATAATTTACATTTTCTTCACATATCCATCATGGTTCGTTCATAATTGAATTTTATAATGGGTTTTGTCAAATGATTCATTTGACAGTGCTTAAAATTTTTTCATACCTTCTCCTTTAAAGAGCTGTCAACAGGGCAGCTCTTATTGTTTTGGAGACGGGGCTACCGTCCCTTTTGCTCTGGATATTCCTGTAAACCTTTGTCTTTCCGAATATTTTTCTCTTTTTTCCGCACAATAATGTTACATAACATCGGTATTACAAAGGAGGTTCCTGCCATGAAATTCCCTCACTCTTCCCTGCCTTTTCCCCAGAAGCACCCTCTCTGGTACCAGTTCTTGCTGCTGGCATTTATTACACTCCTTGTCTTTTTTAGTTTCCGCTATCTGCTGCCCCTGGTGGCCCCCTTCGTTATTGCTTATCTGCTGATGCGTTCCCTGCTTCCGGCAACCCGTTTCCTGCGCCAACGCTGGCATTTCCCCTCCTGGCTCTCCTACGCCTCTACCCTGATTCTGTTTTTCTGCCTGCTGGGCGGCGGATTTCTTCTGCTGCTTTGGAAGCTGTTACAGCAGCTGCGCCTTTTATTCTGTAATTTCCCCATTTATTATCAATTGTGGCAGCAGACCTTTTCCAGACAGTCCCAGCGTCTGTGCCACTGCCTGGATGCGTTCTTCTCCATGGAGACTGGCACCTCCATGAAATTTCTTGGCAGACATATGGATAAGATGATCAACAGCTGTAATGACTTGATCTCCACCCATGCCAGCTCCTTTTTGTCCGGCTGCTTTTCCGGCTCTCTTCATTTTCTGGCCATTCTTTTCATCGTGATCATCAGCATGATCATCCTTTGCAAGGATATGGCCCCCCTGCACGAAGCCTGCCGCCGCAGCTCTTATTATGGGATCCTCCATGAGATCGGCTGCACATTAAAAAAGACCGGGCTAGCCTATCTGAAGTCCCAGTGCATTATTATTGCTGTCATCTGGTTCGTTTGCAGCTGCGGCCTGTTCCTGATCCACAATCCTTATGGGATTATTATCGGACTGGCCATCGCCCTGTTCGATGCCTTTCCTGTGCTGGGCAGCGGTATGATCCTGCTGCCCTGGGCTGTTTACTATATTTTCCAGGGCAATTATCTGTCTGCCGCTATCTTGCTCACTGTTCTCGTCCTGAATATCTTTCTTCGGGAACTTTTGGAAGCAAAGCTGATGGGAAATAAAATGGGCATGATCCCTTTTGCTATGTTGGTCTCTATCTATGTAGGGATCTATCTCTTCGGAATCTGCGGGATCTTCCTGGGCCCCTTTGGATTTATCCTGATCCAGACCATATACAGCATTGCTTCCCACTGGCTTACTCCTCCACCTGGAGAAAGTCCAGAAGCTCCTGAGCCTGAGTGATAATCTTCATCGGATGTAATTTCTTCAGAAGCTCCTGGCTCCGAAATCCCCATCCCACCAGGACGCAATCGAGCCCGGCATGATCTGCCGTAGCCTTGTCTACGTCAGAATCCCCCACATACAACGCCTCTTCCGGGGCAAGCCCCAGCTGCTCCAATGCATCATATACGGAATCTGGCGCCGGTTTCGTCCGCCTTCCCTCTTTCTGTCCAATGGCGATGCTGATATATTCCTGAAAAAATTGTTGATTCAATTCCGCCACTGCCTGGTGATTCTTATTGGAAACGATCGCCAGGGAGTACCCTGCGCGGCTCAGCTGCTCCAAGAGTTCCGGGATCCCCGGATAGGGACCTGTACGGATCCGGCAATGTCCCGTATAATATTTGCGGAAATCCTCAAATATTTTCTCAAAATCAGAATGCTGCTCTCCCTGGGGCACGCTCCTGGCTACCAGCTTCCGGATCCCATTGCCGGCATAACTTTTGATCTGTTCTACAGTCTTAGTATCAAAATGGTATTTTCTCATAACATAGTTTATAGCTCCGGCCAGATCTTCACTGGTATCCAGCAGGGTCCCGTCCAGGTCAAACAGGATCCCTCTGTATTTTTTCCCCATTGTTTCCATAGCAGTCCTCCCTGTTTCTTTTCTCTTGCCTGCTCCCACTGCGTCTGCTCCAACTGCCGGCCATTGTTAAATGGCCTTCCGCATAGCCGTTTTCTCCCGGGCAGCGCTCTGTTCGTCCCACATGCGGAAGCCCTCCTTTAATTCTTCCATCAGCTCCGGCACTGTAGTCATCCGGTCGATTCTTCCCACATTGGAACCACAGAACAGCAGCCCATGATCGATATCACCGGTAACGGCATTGACCAGGGCCTGCGTAATGCAGTAGGGAATGGCATCCGGCTTACAGTTGGCCATGCAGCCATAGCATTTTGCCACGGGAATCCTCCCTTGCTTTACCCGCTGAAGAAAGGGATTATTCAAGGCGCGCCCAGGCATTCCTACCGGGCTCTGGATAATCTCCACATCCTCCGGCGCAGCATGAATATATGCTTCTTTGTATGCAATATCGGCGTCACATTCCTCTGTCACCACAAAGCGGGTAGCCACCTGGACGCCGTCTGCGCCCAGAGCCATGGCATGCGCCACATCTTCTGCGGTAAAAATCCCCCCGGCCACGATCACCGGGATCTTTCTCTGAAACTCTTCCTCATACCGCTTTACTACCTCCCGGATCTTCCGGATCTCCTGGTCGTAATCTATCTTGTCTATCTGCGCCAGCTGTTCCCGGCAAAAGCCCAGATGTCCTCCTGCCTTTGGTCCCTCAATCACAATGAAATCTGCCGTAGTATTGTATTTTTTCATCCAACGCTTTAACAGGATGCTGGCCGCCTTTTCTGAGGATATGACCGGGGCGATCTTGGTATCGCTCCCTTCTGTCAGTTTGGGCAGCGTTGCCGGCAGGCCTGCGCCGCTGACTATCACATCCGCTCCCGCCTGGACTGCCGCAGCCACATGTTCTTCGTAATCTCGCAATGCCACCATGATATTAGCGCCCACCAGACCTCCTCTGGACTGCTCCTTCGCCAGCCGGATATGCTTCTCGATAGCCCGTTGGTTGTATCCTCTTTGGTCCCTGTCAAAGCCTTCCTCATCATATCCAATCTGAGCCGTTGAAATCAACCCCACGCCTCCCTGGGCCGCCACGGCTCCGGCCAGCCTGGACCGGCTTACGCCTACTCCCATGCCGCCTTGTATAATGGGCACCTGCGCTGTCTTATTCCCAATCTGTAATGCTTGCATGTTATTTCTCCTCCCTGCTCTGCAATTCCATATCTGCTACTCTGCATACTACTGTAATACGTTAAAGGTTTTCTTGTCAAGATTTATCAGTATCTTTCTTCTTGTTACATGGTTTTTGATACTATATCCCGGTCTTTCTTTTTATTTTTTACAAAGATTTCTGAAATTATCAAGAAAACATCACAATTCTATGTTACAATAGGTTCATCGGATTGCCGACACAGAATAAACTAGAAAGAAAGGTATGGTTACAAATTATGAAAAAAGAAAACAGGCAAAAAGCAAAGGAACTTCGGGCAAAACAGCGGGCAAAGAAGGCTCGTCAGGCAGCTCTGAAACGAGCAGGCCTGATCGCCATTCCGGTGGTCATCGTCCTGTTGGTCCTGATACTGGCTTTCAATAACTCTGACCGCTCCACGAACGGCACACAGGCTAATACATCCACAGATACCTCTTCGGAAAGTACAGCGGATATCTCCTCGGAAGAGAATACTACTCCTACCTTAAATAAGGATTCTTCTCTGAAGGTAGAGGATGGAGATCTGGTGAATATCGATTATGTGGGAACTGTCGATGGTGTAGAATTTCAGGGAGGCAATACGTTAGGAGAAGGCGCCGACTTACAGATCGGTTCCCATACCTATATTGATGATTTTGAAGAGCAGCTGATCGGTCATAATGTGGGAGATACGGTAAAGGTAAAAGTCACCTTTCCCAAGAATTATGGCAACGATCAGTTAAATGGCAAAGATGCTGTATTTAAAACGGTCATTAATGGGATTTATAATAAATAGCAGGAGGCTTTATGAAGGTCAGATCTTTTTATGCGGCGGCATTTACCGGACTTTGCATGGCTATGCTGCTCAACTCCGGCGCAGCAGCGGCGTATCGATACCGCCCCGGCTTTACCAGCCAGAAGCTGCCCCGCTCTGTAAAGCAGCGGATTACCGGCTGCTCCTACCCCAGGAATAATTATTCCAGGAATAACTCTTCCAGGAATAACTCCCTGATCCAATATAAGGAATTGCGCTATCTGAAGATGCGTTATATTGATTTCCAAGGCAATACCCGGAACGGAGAAATGATCGTCCATAAAAAGATCGCCCGCAAGACGCTGAAAATCTTTTACCGGCTCTATCAGATGGAATATCCGATCCAAAAAATGAAGCTGGTAGATGAATACCAGGCAGACGATGAACAGTCTATGGCGGCCAACAATACCTCAGCCTTCAATTACCGCATGATCGCCGGCACCAACCGCCTGTCCAAGCATGGTTACGGCCTGGCTATCGATATCAATCCCAGAATTAATCCCTGCGTAACGGCTTCTGCCGTATCTCCTTCTAACGGAAGGGCTTATACGGAACGAAAGCCCTCCCTGTGCAAAGGAAAATACAGAGATTACATGATCCATAAGGGGGATCCTGTCTACCGTCTTTTTCGGAGATATGGCTTCTCCTGGGGCGGGGATTGGAAGTCTAAAAAAGATTATCAGCACTTTGAATGGCAGTGACCGCCACAGTGTTTACAATCTCCTCCACAGGAAAGGGACTTCCCCTGCCTGACATCCTTCACCATGCTGCGAATAGCCAAGGCAATGACGCCGGCCAGTGTCAATCCTACGATCCATGTTCCCATATTATCCGCCTCCTGTCTATAACCTGTCGATTTTATCATTTTCTTTTTTATTTATGCTTTTAAGATCTTTTTCACATCCACTTTCAGGTTCTTGCTTTCCTTATAAGGACGGAACAGCAGATAGATAAAGCCGGCCAGCAGCAGGAACGCCACCACAGTACCTGCGCCAAAGGCGCCTGTAGTAATAAGGGTACCGATCTGATATATGCAAAGTGACACGAGGTAGGCAAGGATTGTCTGATAGCCAATCGCAAACCAGAACCACTTAGTATTATTCATTTCTCTTTTAATGGCGCCCATCGCCGCAAAACAAGGCGCACACAGCAGATTGAATACCATATAGGAATATGCTGCAACCGCCGTAAGGCTGCCTGCCAGCTGCCCCCAGTATTCTGCCCCGTCTTCCGCTACCTCGGCAAAACCAAAGAGGATGCCGAAGGTACCAACTACGTTTTCTTTTGCGATCAGGCCGCTGACTGCCGCCACGGACATTTTCCAGTTGCCCCAGCCCAGCGGCGCAAAGACCGGCGCCAGGACATGCCCTATGGAGGCCAGGATACTATTCTCTAATTCTTCTGCTTCCAGCATCCGGAAGCTTCCCCCTACCCAGCCAAAGCCCTGGAGGAACCAAAGAATGATCGTTGATAACAGGATGATCGTACCTGCCTTTTTAATAAAGGACCAGCCACGTTCCCACATACTGCGCAGCACATTGCCTACGGTAGGAAGATGGTAAGCCGGCAGCTCCATTACGAAGGGGGCCGGATCCCCGGCAAACATTTTAGTCTTCTTCAGGATGATCCCTGAACAGATCACTGCTGCGATACCTACCAGATATGCGCTGTAAGATACCCACCATGCGTTATGGAACAATGCGCCTGCGATCAGGGCAATGATCGGGAGCTTCGCTCCACAGGGAATAAAAGTGGTTGTCATGATTGTCATTTTTCGGTCTCTGTCACTCTCAATGGTTCTGGAGGCCATAATACCGGGAACGCCACATCCGCTTCCAATCAGCATCGGGATAAAAGATTTGCCGGACAAGCCAAACCTCCGGAAGATACGGTCCATAACAAAGGCTACTCTCGCCATATAACCACAGGATTCCAGAAATGCCAGGAAAATAAACAGAATCAGCATCTGAGGCACGAATCCCAATACGGCGCCCACCCCGGCAATAATACCATCCAGAAGCAGGCTCTGGAGCCATCCGGCACAGCCAATAGCATTCAGGCCATTTTCTACCAGTACAGGAATACCGGGGATCCAGAGCTTTTCAATGCCAAAAAGATGCCATCCGTCACCAAATACCCCATCATTGGCCCAGTCTGTGGCAATGGTCCCCACTGTAGTTACCGACACATAATATACGATCCACATAACTACAAGGAAAATGGGAAGGGCCAGGATCCGGTTGGTAACGATCCTGTCAATCTTGTCAGAGGTACTCATCTGCTCTTTCTCGTTTTTACTATAACATTTATCAATGATGGAAGAAATATATACATATCTCTCATTGGTGATAATACTCTCTACATCATCGTCCATCGCCTCTTCCAGTTCCTGGATCTCCTGGCCTGCGTCCGGCACACGATCCATCAGCTCCGGTATCTTATCGTCCTGCTCCAGCAGTTTAATGGCAAAAAATCTTTTCTGGCTTTCTTCCACAACGCCCGCCAGCTTATCTTCTACCCGGCCGATAATGTCTTCCACCTGCGGAGCAAAGCCATGTATCGGGGCGACAGACTTCCTTGCCGCCTGGGCAACCGCTTCTTCTGCAGCCTCCTGGATGCCCGTACCCTTTAAAGCGGAGATTCCCACTACCGGGCAGCCCATTTTTTCCCGAAGCTTATCCATATGTATTGTATCGCCCTTTTTCTTTACCAGGTCGGTCATGTTTACCGCCATGACTACCGGAATCCCCAATTCCATAAGCTGGGTGGTAAGATACAGATTCCTTTCAATATTGGTGCCATCCACAATATTCAGGATCACATCCGGCTTCTCCTGGATCAGATAATTCCTGGCGACCACTTCCTCCAGGGTATAGGGAGAAAGGGAATAGATCCCCGGAAGATCCATAATGGTCACATCCTTGTTGCCCTTCAGCTTTCCTTCCTTTTTTTCCACTGTTACCCCCGGCCAATTGCCCACAAACTGGTTAGAGCCGGTCAATGCATTAAAAAGCGTGGTCTTACCGCAGTTTGGATTCCCTGCTAACGCAATTTGAATCGACATAACTTTTACCTCATTTCTATTTTTCTATTTCTATTTTTTCTTTTTTTAGTCCGTTTCAACTATCTTGTGTTAGTAGTGACTAATATCTCTGCATAAAAAACTTCCCTTACGGGATACTTGTCAGCCACTGCTATTACTCGACCTGTATCATTTCTGCATCTGCCTTGCGCAATGATAATTCATAGCCTCGAACAGTTACCTCCACCGGATCTCCCAACGGAGCTACCTTCCGTACAAAGATTTCTACTCCCTTCGTGATCCCCATATCCATAATACGTCTTTTGACAGGTCCCTCGCCGGTCAATTTGACTACTCGGACCTTTTCGCCACATTTGATATCTCTTAATGTCTTCATGTTCTCTCCTTCCAACGCCAAAACAGAAGTCCTCAGCACCGCAACACGGCCAGAACCATCCAGATACCATCAGCCTACCTGGATCTTATTTGCCATGTCTTTGCCGATCGCTACTCTGGACTCCTTAACATTCACGATCATGTTGCCCCCGATCGCGGAAACTACAGTCACCGTTCCCCCAACTACAAAACCTAAATTCTCCAGGAATCTTCTGGTCTCTTCTTTGCCGCCTACTTTGCGGATCACAGTAGGTTCTCCAGCATTTACCATAGTTAAAGGCATACTCATCATCCTCTTCTCAATATTTGTGCAATCTATCTTTGCTTCATGGTTAGTATACTCTAACTTTCATTAGTTGTCAACTATTTTTTTGTAAAATCCTTGAGTTATTGAAATGATATGCTATAATAAAATTTAATTTAAAAGCGTTTATTATAACTGTGCGTCCTGCGCATAATACAAGAAAGGAATCGTAGGCAATAACATCATGAAATCAAATGAATCTGCTGAAAATTATTTAGAAACTATTCTTATCTTAAGCAAGAGTAAGCCTGTAGTGCGTTCTGTAGATATCGCCGAGGAACTGGGATTTAAAAAGTCCAGTGTTAGCGTAGCCATGAAGCATCTGCGGGAAAAGGAACATATTACCGTTACAAAGGAAGGCTATATCTATCTGACAGATGCCGGCAGGGAGATCGCTGAAATGATCTATGAACGCCATGAGCTGCTTTCCTCCTGGCTGGTAGAACTGGGCGTGGATCCGGAGATTGCCTCCGAGGATGCCTGCCGGATCGAACACGTGATCAGCAAGGAAAGTTTTCAGGCTATCAAGAGCCATATGGTCTCTTCTGGAATATTGCCGGCAGCGCAGGCAGCAGAATAGTCAGTAGCAGAATGATCATTAGGAGGAATATAGCATATGCGAAAGGGACGGAAGAAAAATAAGGCATACCTGACAATTCAATCAATAGCGATAGCCATAAGCCTGCTGGCGGGCTGTTCCAAGGCAGGCCCCCAAGAGACGCAGCTGCAGGAAAGCCAGCCTTCTCCGGAAGCCGCTGCAACAAGAACGGAAGAGGAAACGGTCCAGCTTCCAGAGGCGCTTCCTCTGGAGTTTGTCTTTTCCAGCGGAGTTGGCGCCTGGAGAACCAGCCTGACATTGGAGCGGAATGGTTCCTTTAAGGGCAGATATGAGGATGCAGATATAGGAGCGATATCATTTTGTGAATTCAGCGGACAATTTAAGGATATCAAGCAGGTAAATCCCTATACCTATTCCATGACCTTAGGCAAATTAAAAGTCAAAGATAAGGTTGGAAAGACATGGAAGAAAAACGGGGTGCTGTATACAGCGGCAGAGGCTTATGGGTTGGAAAAGGGAAAGAAATTTCTTTTTTATACGCCGGAAGCGCCCACCAAAAAACTTGAATTTCTAAGCTGGTACTGGGGAACTATGGCGAAAAAGCTGCCCAAAAAACTTTCCTGCTATGCAATTTATAATAAAAAGATGGAATATGGATTTTTTTCAGAGAACTCCTAGGCAATAAGGAAGCCAAATGACTGCCATATCCGGTCAGTTGACTTTTGACTATAGCTTCTGTATTATGATATTAATACGTATCAGCTATAAATAGCAATCAGACAGGAGGAGGAAAGATATGACTGAGGAGCTGAGAAATGAATTGATCCAGGCGGGGATAGATATAGATGGCACAATGGATCGCTTTATGAACAATGAAGGGCTTTTCATTAAGTTTATCAAAAAATTTAAAAATGACCCCACTATGGCTGCACTGGATCAGGCGCTGCAGGACAAAGATGCAGAGGAAGGATTTAAGCAGGCTCATACGCTAAAGGGGGTTGCTTCTAACTTCGGGATGCATCGGTTGTTAAAAAGCCTGGAGCCCATGGTGGAGATCCTTCGGGCCGGAAAAATAGACGGGATCGATGAATACTGGTCAGACGTACAGCTGCAGCACCATCTTCTCAGTGAAGCCATTGATAAGATATGAGAGCAGGGATAAGCCCAAAGATCGAAGCCCATCCACAGAAGACCCTTAATCTGGTCGGGACGCCTTCTACAGAACAAAAACAGAGTGCCTTTTTCAAATGGATCCTGTTTGTATTTCACCGATGATCATAGACAGCCCGTCAATACTTTTCAAAGGTCAACATATCCGCATGGGGTCACAACTCTGTGGATGCCGGCAGCGTCTTCAAACATGAGCCACCTCCCGGATGATCCGTGAGAGCGATTTACTCTTGCATCTTATATAATACCTCAATCATGCAGTATCAATCTTATTGTTTATTACAATTAGTGTATTAGAAACAAATGATTGTAGCGTTTTTAAGGCAAGCTAAAGAATCACATTGTCAGGGTATATGTTCACATAATTAAATGTTTTCTATAATCAATCGTATCAATTCCATACACTTCCGTATCTATGCATTCAAACAAGTCCGGATCAAACAAAGCTAAATTATATCCAGCACTATGCATTACGCTTTTATATTCGATACCAGCATATTCCGCAACACCATCATGGATAATACTCTTAACAAAATCGGTAATATATTGGGTCGGAACATAATCCAAGGCACTATCACTCCTTCTCATTATTTTACCCATTTCATTATTTATCTTTTTTAAGTGTTCTTTGTTAATCGCATATTCTAAGCAATCCAATCCCTCTATAAAGGGACTGATTTGATTAATCCTCTTTAAATCAACAACAATTATATCTTTTTTCAATCTAAACTTTCCAACTGTTACATAATCATATGCACCAGCTCTCGCCTCATCATAAACTACTCCTTATCCAAATATCTTCCCATTAGCTCTAAATGATGCATAATAGATAGTTTTTTCACTGTTCCCAAACCCGGATAAGCTTCTCGGTTATATAAATCTTCAAACTCTCTCATTGCTACAGTATCAAGTCCCTTTTCTTCATTCCATTCCACTAGTTTTGACAATGCTTCTTGAAATTTTCCGGCAGGATCACTAATGTCATCATTCGAATCAGAGACAAAATGCTTTATGCGTAAACTATTATCCTTATCGAAATATACAATATGTATCACAACCGCATATGGAGCAAACCCGGTTTCATTATATTCTTCACCAACTACAGAGTAATCAGCAAACCCCACATATCCATCTTCCTGATAGTATAAATGATCTTCTGAAAAAGGCTCATCGTCAACTTCAATATAATCATTATTTCTGTCTAGTTTGTTAAATTTATCTGCCAAAAGTACTCTATTTTTTCTTATCTTCCTTCTAAACCCACTTTCATCTGGTATTAAATTGTACTTAACATCTGTTTCTGCAAAGTATACTTCGTAAACAGAAATTGCATCTTTGTTATTGCAAATCGTTCCCATATTATCTGCATATCTTTCAATAAATTCCTCCGGCTTCAAATTTGGTTTGAGCAAATTCATAAAAATAACATTATCATTTTCCTTTAGAATTGCAGACAGACCTTCCTTTAATTTCTGATTTTTCTCCTCCTTGGCATCACTATTAAAACTACCCACTTTGGGATTAGTAATGATAGCTATCTGTTTACCATTCACTCCATATTTTTCTATGGTTTTAACAAGCGTAGAAGATAATTTTACAGGTTCGATGATTGGTGTAATTCTACTGCTCAAAACACCTTTCTCTACCAATTCTCGTAATGCAATTAATTCAAATTGTCGTCCTCGTAAATAAGGAAAATACATACTACGCACCTCCATATTGATGTTCTAAAAATGCTTCTAGTTTCTGATAATCATTAAATGTTAATTCCATAAAATAAGCCAAAAACTTTAATTCATATGGAATCTTAACAAACTCTTCTTTCTCTAGCTGCATTCTCTTTTTTAATATCCTTAAAACAAGTAAATATGACTCTTCTATCGGTATCTGTAAAAACATTTTCTTACAAGCAGAATAGTATTTAAACTGTGTAACTTCTGGTAAATAACCATATCGTTGAGCAATTATATTTTCATATTCACTTTTTCTCAATAATTTAAAAATAACCTCCTTATCCAAACCACCGATGTATCTTTGCGGTTTTTGGATTGTACCCAACTTACCATTTTTTCGCAATACATATATACCCACCGGCTTATCAATATTTCCTAACACTTTCTGTAACTGTTGTAGATTTTTCTCATAAGTAACTGTGGCTACATGGTCAAAAGCCTTATAATAGTCATCTATCTGAGAATTTAGTCTATCTAAATTATCCAATTCCGTTTTTATCTCATAGACAACAGCCTTTCCATTTATTAATACAAAATCTGCTTTAGATTTAGCAATCGCCACTTCTGTTAAAGCTGTTGTTGTGTTAACACTATGTACACCTAACAGTAACTTATTCAACAAAGTATTCTTATAAAAGTATTCGTTTCGGTAATGATTGTTTAGTTCACAATAAATTTCGCTTATTAATTCCCGATTATTCTTTTGATCCGCATTACTTATATAACGTCTTACTACTGACGAATACACATTATCCACTTTCCCATCTATAAAATGACGGAGCATATTGCGAGTAAATATTCTATTTAAATTATTCATTTTATTTATTTCCATCAGCTCCATCTCCTTCCAATGCTTGATTATTTAATTATACGATACCATACTTTTTTGCAAATTCAAAGATGATTTTTCAAATCATTTCAGCATTCTCTATTGAATTTGAAATCTCATCATTCCAGTTAATCTATTGGCAAAACTGTATTACTAAAATAAAACAAACCATATAGAGCATTTATCATTTTACAACAATCTAATTTTGTGGCTATTGTTGCTTTCTGTAATTTCTTTTTCCCTAAATGCTCCCGTGCCTCATCCGATAAGCTTTCCATCTTGTTTCTAATACTATCAATTGTTTTTGAAATGCTATCTGTTCCGTAAGTACCTTCATTCTTGTATGGCACTCCTTATCTATCTCATGCAGATATTCATTCAATCCCATTGTTGAGCCATAGTTTCTATCAATAATTCCCGGCTGTCTATTACGCTATCTATGTATTTCCCCTCATTCTCCATAGAGCGCAGATCATCTTCTTCTGCAGCTTCTACAGTCAGTGGTTTCAATATCAATCTACTTGTTTCCAGATTATAATTATGCATTAGCTACACCTCCAGGCCATGCCGGTACAATGACTTTAGCAGAAAAAAAAGAGATGTTCTTAGAATGATTTAACATTCCATGGAACATCCCTTAAAATTCAATTCCTGCACTCTTTTCTTGTTACTTTGTGAATCAAATTAAGCGCAGCCCATAGGTTTTTATCGTTTCGAGAACTGAGGCGCCCTACGAGCCTTCTTCAGACCGTACTTCTTACGTTCCTTCATACGAGGATCTCTTGTAAGGAAACCAGCCTTCTTCAGTACCGGACGAAAATCTGCATCTACGGTAAGAAGCGCTCTTGCGATGCCATGACGGATCGCACCAGCCTGGCCAGTGAATCCACCGCCCCGCACATTAACCTTCACATCATACTTATCTGTAGTATTCGTAGCTTCGAGAGGCTGACGAACAATAATCTTCAAGGTCTCCAGGCCAAAATAATCATCCATATCTCTCTTATTAATAGTAACCTTACCACTGCCGGGTACTAAATATACTCTGGCAATACTCTTTTTTCTTCTGCCTGTTCCGTAAAATTTATTAGCCAATGTAGTTTCCTCCTCTCACTTATGCTCTCTCTTTGATTTCCAATACTTCAGGCTTCTGTGCCTCATGGCCATGTTCAGCGCCTGCATATACATGAAGCTTCTTTATCATCTGACGCCCAAGAGGTCCCTTAGGAAGCATACCCTTGACCGCATGCTCCAGCACGTACTCAGGCTTCTTATTAAGCATAGTTTTGAGTGTTGTCTCTTTCATTCCGCCTACATAGTCTGAATGATGGTAATAAATCTTCTGATCCAGCTTCTTTCCAGTCACTTTGATCTTGTCAGCGTTGATTACGATCACGTAATCACCGATATCAATATGCGGCGTAAACACCGGCTTATTCTTTCCTCTTAAAATGGATGCGATCTCAGAAGTGAGACGCCCCAATGTATGTCCTGTAGCGTCAACTACATACCATTTTCTCTCGATCTTGGATGGGTTAGCCATATAACTTTTCATCCCAGTACCTCCTATCTTACTTCAATGAATTCAATTGTCATTGCGCATCAATACTGTTACCGGGGCTTTGGCTTAAGTATTTTACACGCTACATTGCATAATTATATCTCCTATTTTTTCCACTGTCAAGCAATTTTTCGTAAATTTCCTTTCCTTTCTAACCCTTTCTACCCAATTAGTATCCTCTTGTATTCTACAGATGTAGCACTCTCTCTTTGATCTCCTGCGTACGTCCCTGATTCCAGAATTGCGTTCCAATATAACCGCAGGTTCTTCTGGCCACATTCATTTTGTCCTGGTCTGTATTTCCGCAATTAGGACATTGCCATACTAATTTCCCATGGCTGTCCTTGACAATCTCAATCTGTCCGTTATAACCGCATACCTGGCAATAATCGCTCTTGGTATTCAACTCAGCGTACATGATATTGTCATAAATATACTGCATTACGCTCAGCACCGCATCCAGATTATCTGTCATATCAGGAACTTCCACATAACTGATTGCCCCGCCAGGGGATAATCTCTGGAACTGCGCCTCGAATTTCAGCTTATCAAATGCGTTGATCTGCTCTGTTACATGGACGTGATAGCTATTGGTGATATAGTTCTTATCCGTCACTCCCTCAATAATGCCAAACCGCTTCTGCAGGCATTTGGCAAATTTATAGGTGGTAGATTCCAGAGGAGTACCGTAAATACTGAAATCTATATTTTCTTCCGCTTTCCATTTCCGGCAGGCTTCGTTCAGACGCTCCATTACCTCAAGGGCAAAAGGAGTGGCTGTGGGATCCGTATGGGATCTGCCTGTCATATAACGGGTACATTCACAGAGGCCGGCATACCCCAGGGAAATGGTAGAGTACCCATTATATAAGAGCTTGTCAATTTTTTCTCCCTTTTTCAGTCTTGCCAGGGCGCCATACTGCCACAAAATGGGAGCCACATCAGAAGGCGTCCCTTTCAGTCGGTTATGACGGCACATCAGGGCGCGCTTGCACAATGCCATGCGTTCATCAAAAATCTCCCAGAACTTCTCCATATCCCCGCCCGAAGAACAGGCGATATCTACCAGGTTCACAGTCACTACACCCTGGTTAAACCTGCCGTAGAATTTCGGCTTGCCCTCTTCGTCATGGTACACGGTCAGGAAAGAACGGCATCCCATACAGGTATAACAATTGCCATCCTTCAGCTGCTTCATGATCTTTTCTGAGATATAGTCCGGTACCATCCGTTTGGCTGTACACTCTGCCGCCAGCTTTGTCAGATACCAGTAAGGCGTTCCTTCCCGGATATTATCCTCCTCCAGCACATAGATCAGCTTGGGGAAAGCCGGCGTAATATAGACACCCTTTTCATTTTTTACCCCCTGGATCCTCTGGCGCAGGATTTCCTCCGTTACCAGCGCCAGGTCATCGCGCAGCTGTCCCTCTGGCACTTCATCGAGATACATAAATACCGTTACAAAGGGAGCCTGTCCATTCGTGGTCATCAACGTGATCACCTGATACTGGATCATCTGCACGCCCTTTTTAATCTCGTCCAGAACACGCAGCTCCGCCACCTGGTTGATCTGCTCCTGGGACACCTGGATCCCAGATGTTTCAAATTCCTCTGCCACCTGCCTGCGGAACTTCTGGCGGCTCACATCGACAAAGGGCGCCAGATGCGCCAGGCTGATGCTCTGTCCTCCGTACTGGGAACTGGCAATCTGGGCAATACTTTGAGTTGCAATATTACAAGCCGTAGAGAAGCTCTTAGGACGCTCTATCATTGTCTCGCTGATCACCGTTCCATTTTGGAGCATATCCTCCAGATTAACCAGGCAGCAGTTGTGCATATGCTGGGCAAAATAATCTGAATCATGGAAATGGATAATCCCCTGCTCATGAGCCTGGACGATATCCTCCGGCAGAAGGAAGCGTTTGGTGATATCCTTGCTCACCTCTCCCGCCATATAATCCCTTTGTACGCTATTCACAGTAGGATTCTTATTAGAATTTTCCTGCTTAACCTCTTCATTATCACATTCCAGAAGGCTGAGGATCTGCTGGTCCGTAGAATTGGATTTGCGCACCAATGCCCGTTTATAACGGTAGGTCACATACTTCCTCGCCAGCACAAAGGCCTTCCGGTCCATAATCTGATTCTCCACCATATCCTGAATTTCTTCTACATTAGGAGAACGCCTCATTTCCTGGCACATCTGTACTACCTTATCAGTAATCTCACCAATCTCCTTTGGCGAAAGGCTTTCCGCTGCCGCCACCTCTTTGTTGGCCTTTTGGATCGCTGCTGTAATCTTCTCTGCGTCAAAATCCATTTCTGCGCCGCTACGTTTAATAATCCTCATGGCAAATCCCTCTTTCTTCACAATCTATAGAACATTTTCCAGCGTCTGTTACTCCGGATTCTCTGATTTAATCGAGAATATGAAAATGCTACCATATATTGTACGAAATGTCAATACATTCCACAATATATGGTAGCAAATCCTATAGTAGCAACTATCAATGGGCTTCTAAATCCTTCTGTAGAGGCTCCAGGTAATGAATGAATATCCCTCCGTCCACACGGATCTCATATGCAGGATCCAGCTCTTCCCGCTGGAAGCTCTTACGCCCTCCCCGCCGGGCCCGTTCCCAAAACCTCTGGACGTCCCGCAGGGGGACATAGTAGAATTCTCCCCGCTTGCTAAAATGAATGATCAAAAAGGCAATTCCTTGCTGTTGTTCAAATTCTTCCATAAATTGCAGCTGATGTTCATGGATATTTTGGAGAGGAAAGGTATCGCTGGCACATTCCTTGGCGTCAAAACACACCGGAACGCCCTGTACCGTTCCAATATAATCTACCGTGCTTTTCTGTTCAAAATAGGCCAGGGTAATGTGATGGTTGCTTTTGTCAAATTCAATGGGGGTAATAGGGGTGGGGATTTTCTGGACCAACGCCAGATTTTCCTTCCGATATCTGTCATTGGTAATATTCAGAGATTCCTCCAGCATAGATCCTCTCAGTCCTCTGGAATTCCAGGATGGCATATCATATTCCTCCTCCCTGGGGCAAATGCAGTCCCATTTTGTTCAGCACCAATTGGAACCTTCGGGAAGGAAGCGCCGTCAGCTGCAAATAGTGATACTTTTCGGGAATATATTCTACCTTTCCTATCTTCAGCTGCCAGGCGTGGAGCATCTGGCTTTGCAGCCCAAATTCCCTTCTCAGGAACTGACGCTGTTCCCGGTCCCCATATTTACTGTCTCCTGCTACCGGATGTCCAATGCTCTGCAAATGGGCCCGTATCTGATGGGATTTCCCTGTGACCAGACGAACCCGCAGCAGGGTATATTCCTGTTCTCCCAACCGGCCATAGTCCATTGGACAATATTCTGTTTCAATAGGGCTTCCTCCCTCTGAGGGACCAGAGACGACCTTCACTATATTATTCTTCCTGTCCTTTACGAGGTGTCCATGGATCCGCGCAGGCTTTTCTACCCTCCCCTGTACTACGCACAGATAATATTTGTCCAGATCCCGTTGCCGAAAGAGGCGATTCATCCACTGAAGCCCCTGAATGCTTTTCCCCGCCACGACCAGCCCACTGGTATTTCTATCCAGACGATTGCATATGCCCGGCCGGAAAGTCCCCAGGTCTTCTCCTCTGCTCTCCGCTTCCCTCTTCATATGTTCTACCACATATTCTACCAGGGAAATATCATCCTTTTTCGCTTTCTGGGACAGCATTCCCGCCGGCTTATTAATGACCAGAACATCATCATCCTCATAGACAATATCCAGCCTGGCACGGCACAGAGAGGTCTGGCGGTCTGGCTCCGGTTCCGGTTCCCGGACTTTCTGAAACTTCTGGACCGTCTCATCCGAAAGATATAATGTGATCTTATCGCCGGGGACCAGCTTTTCCTTTCCATCTGCCTTTTTCCCATTCAATGTGATATTTTTCTTGCGCAGCATCTTATAGAAAAAACTGTTAGGCGCCAAACTCATATATTTCCCCAACAGCTTGTCCAGCCGCTGTCCCCCATCCCTGGCGGATACTTCTATTACCTGCATCGCGATCTTCCCCTCTCTAAACGATCAGAGACCTTAGGTAGGACTTCACATTCTCATCCTCCTCTGCCGGAATCTCCTTTTCTTTGATCTTATCCAGTTCCTGCAAAAACATCTTTTCTTTCTCCACGATTTTCACCCGATACCCATCGCTCCAGTTGCCCACTCCCTGCGTCAGATATTGCCGGATATACGCCGCATCCTGTTTTTCCTTTCCCACGAGTCCCAGCACGATGCCATGGCCTGCCAGAATAAAATCTAAATTCATAATTTTATCCGGAGAGCTGATCACCATATCCGTATACAAAACGACCCCCTCCTGCCAGCGGTCTGATACCTTCTTCTGTACCATTTCATACCTTTCCCGGGATACAGACCGATAGGGCGTTATCACAATTAACGCTACCATCTGCTTGGCCCAGGGAAGTACAAAGAGAATTGCCACCACGGTAAAAATATTCACTCTGGACATATGGTTTAACAACAGGCCCGTCAGAAAAATGGCTACGGCCGCCACGAAAAGAAGAAGCAGGCGAATCGCCACACTGCGCTGCCGATAATGGATATATCCATATTCTCCCCGCTGTACCCTCTTACTTTTCCTCATGTTATTCCTCATTTCTACATTACTTTTCCTATTCTTTCATATCATCCGCCAGCCGGCGTAGTATTTGTTCTTCAGGGATGCGCCATTCCCCTTTCCCCAGCCCAGGGGATGTCCGTCCACGCATACCAGGACATATCCTTTAGGAATACATTCTCCAGAAGTCTGTTCCAATATTAACGTCTCACCCTTCAGATATTTTATCACATTTCCGTCCCCGGCCTCCAGATCTATCATCCGGGGATATGCGTTCTTATCTATGGCCAATGCCAGCTGTACGGAGGGTTCAAATCTCTGCTTCTTCTCCTCCCCCAGCAATATCCCTGCAGACACTATGCGCAGCCCGTCAGGAAGCTCTAATCCATGGGGTAACAGGCTATAGCTTCCCTTTCTCTCGAGGAAGGTCTGTCCCTCCCGCAGATCCCAGCCAATCTCCTGCAGAAATGCACTGGCTCCGGCAGGTAATTTAGCCGCCTTTCTGCCCCCGGCTCCTTCCCATGGCTTTTGCCGTCCCTGCGCAACGGGTTCCTCGCATCTCTTCTCCAATAATACTGCAAAATGCCCTTCTCCCCGGGTCCGGTGGGGAAATATACGGACACAATGCACTAATTCCTTCCGTCCTCCATCTACCAGCTCCGGCATTCCCGGAGAGAACTCAGGACAGGGGGTCGCCGGACATACAGCCATATCCGGATACTGTTCCAGCAGCCACTGCACCATCCCCTCATTCTCTTCTACAGAAAAGGTACAGGTGGAATAGAGCAACTGCCCTCCCGGACGTAACATCCGGTAAGCCTCCCGGAGAATATCCCGCTGCAGAGAAGAATACCAGGAAGGGCCATGCTCCAACCAGTCCCTGACCATCCCCGGCTCTCTCCGGAACATCCCCTCCCCGGAACAAGGCGCATCCACCAGTATCTTATCAAAGAATTGAGGGTAGGCTTCGGCCAGCCTTTGCGGACTCTCTGCTGTGACTATAGCATTGCCCACTCCGGCCAGCTGCAGATTCTTGGCCAGCGCCATACAGCGGGATACGCTGATATCATTGGCAACCAGCATTCCTTTGCCTTCCAGCTTCGCTGCCAGCTCTGTCGCTTTCCCGCCAGGAGCTGCGCACAAATCCAAGACCCTCTCTCCTGGTGTAACAGGAAGCAGGGCAGCGGGTATCATGGCACTGGGCTCTTGGATATAATACAATCCCGCAAAATAATAGGGATGCCGGGAGGGATTGGCTTGTCTCCTGTCGTAATAAAAGCCCTTTTCTGACCAGGGCACAGACTGTAGTTCAAACGGACTGTTGTCCAGGAACTGGCCTATTCCTGTTTTCAGTGTATTAAGCCGCAGCGCTCCCTGGGGTTCCTCCCTGAAACAGGCCAAATACTCTGGAAACTCCTCTCCCAGAAGGCGCTTCATGCTTTCCAAATACTTTTCCGGTAATGTTATCATTCTTATCCCCATCCGCACACATTTTCCTATTGCCTGGCCAACGATACACAGCGGTATCCGTCAACCCAGACTTTGGGCACGATACGTCTCTGCAAGAATATCCAGTTCTTTGTTAAAGCGCATTAGCAGCTGCATATCGTCTGACTGATATATCCGATAAAATTCATCCTGAATCTTTACAACCTCTCTTTTGTTGGCAATATGATACAGATTCTCAATATTATTCAATATGTCGCTGACCACACTGGCCTTTAGATGGTTAGAATTCTGCGCATTCATGATCTCATCCCGCACAGAAGCCATTTCCCCATCCAGGGCATCCACCGCATTGGCCGCCCGCAGCAGACGGGAACGCAGCTCTTCCGGCATATGTTCCTTATATTTATATTGCAGGGAATGTTCAATCGTGGACCAGAAATTCATCGCCAGGGTACGGATCTGAATCTCCGCTTCCAGCTGCTTGGGCCCCGATAAGGTCTGTACCACATAATAGACAATCATATGATAGCTGCGGTAACCGCTTGGTTTACTTTTGCTAATATAATCCTTTTCCTGTTTTACTACCATATCGCTGCGTTTGCGGATCAATTCTACCACCGTATTAATGTCCTCTACAAACTGGCAGATCAGGCGAATCCCTGCAATATCTTCAATTTTCTCCTCCAATTGGGATATCTGCACATTTTTTCTCTGGCACTTCTCTAAAATGCTGGAAATCTTCTTTACTCTTCCATCGACCTGAACGATCGGACAATACATTCCTTCATTGTGATATTCCTGTTTGATATGATTAAACTTCACTACCAGCTCATCTACCGCCTGCTGATACGGCTCCAATATCTCCCTCCATAATTGTATTTCCATAAATACCCTCCCTTCACATCACGGAATCATACCATGCTCCAGATACTGGAGCAAATAATAGGGATTGACACTTTCTTCCTGCTGACTTAACGTCTTTTCCTTTCTATTATAATAAATTCCAAAATGAAGATGGACGGCAAACTTCCCTCTCGTCCCCTCTTGGCCGTAGCCGGTATCCCCCATATACCCCAGAGGCTGCCCGGCTCTTACCCGGTCTCCCTTCTTCAGGTCAGGAGCATAGGAATCCAAATGGGCATAATAATAGTACAGCCCGCTGTCCCCCCGGATACCGATCCGATATCCTCCCAGTTCAAGCCAGCCTATATTTTCAATCACACCATCTGTCATGGACTGCACCACAAAGTATCCCGGCTGGTCATTCGATGCCATAATGTCAATCCCCTCATGCGTGCGGTTGCCTCCATAGGTTCTCCCTGCGCCATAGGCATCCTCATAATACCAATGTTCCTTCCCCTTGTTATCTCTGCGCACCGGAAAACATTCTGCTTCCTCCAGCGCTTCCCTGACATATCCGCCAGCGCCCTCCTCCTGCCATTGTCTGCGTATGTGTACCGCTGCCGTCATCTTTCCCGGCCAATGGCAGATGTAAGAACTGCAGATTGCTATCATCGACAGATACAGGCATATAAAAATTTTTTTCCAAACATGACTTTTTTTCTTCATAGTTCAGACTATGCATTGCCTACTTTCGTCAGAACTTTAAAGATTCCTGGATTTTGCGGCGCAAGCCCGCATAGCCTCTATAATGCTGCTGCGGAACCCGGCCTCCTCCAGTTTGCACACGGCATCAATAGTCGTGCCGGCTGGCGAACATACCATATCTTTCAATTCTCCAGGATGCTTTCCAGTCTCCAGCACCATCCTGGCGCTGCCCAAAACCGACTGAGCCGCAAATTCATAGGCCTGCTTCCGGGGCATCCCCTCAGCCACCCCGGCATCCGCCATGGCCTCGATCAGCATAAAAATATAAGCCGGGGAGCTGCCGCTGATAGCTACTACCGCATCCATCAGGTTCTCTCCCACCATTTCTGCCCGGCCAAAGCTTCGGAACAAACGGCAGATCTCCTCCGCTTCCTGGGCGGTTACCTTCTCATTAGGACAGATCGCAGTAATCCCTTCCCCTACCAATGCCGGCGTATTAGGCATGGTACGGATCAGCTTGCAAGGCTTTTGGAACTGATCCTCCAGCCAGGCCAGCGTCCTTCCGGCCACAATCGTTACTACCAGCTGTTCTTCTGTGATCTTATCCCGGATCTCCTGGATCACCGATCCGCAATATATGGGCTTCACCGCTAAGATCACTATCTCAGCCTCAGCCACTCTGGTATTGTCTAATGTAGTCTCTATTCCAAACTCTTCTTTTACCCGGTCTGCCGTATTTTGAGTGGCAGAGGAAGCAATGATATCCTTCTTCTCCAGCAAATGATTCTTTAAAATGCCTCCGATCATTGCCTGCGCCATATTTCCAGCTCCAATAAATCCTACTTTCATACTGCCTCCTGTTTTTATATTATTTTATCATATTTTACCTCTTAGAGCTATTCTTTCCAAGGGGATAATTCCATTGCCTTCAGAAAATAGTCCCGAAACTCCTGAGAATCAGCCAATTCCATATGTTCTATCTCCCCGGACAATTTCTGCCCCTGCTCCAAAAGTCCCTCGTCCAACAGAACAGCCGCCGCCCCTCTGCCCGCCGCATTTCCAACGAAGCTCATGCGTTCCGGCGGCACTACAGGAAAAAGCCCCAGCAATTCTCCGCTGCTCCGGGAGACATAGCTGCCAAAGGTTCCCGCCACTTTGATCTCCTCCACCTGCTTCAGAGATACCCCGCCCCGGCGGAGCAACAGCTTCATCCCTGCCTGTACCGCAGCCTTGGCCGCCTGAAAATTGCGGATATCCTCCTGGCTAATGTAAACCCCCTGTCCCTCATCTTCTTTCCAGAGATAAAACCTTCGTTCACCGGAAGCAGAGAGACAGCAGCGCAAGTAGTCCGGCAGCGCCTCTTCCCCCTGGCCGTCTCTCTGCAAAAGATAGCCGTCCCTCTTTACCACTCCATACCGGACCAGCTGCGCCATTGCATCTACCAAACCAGATCCGCATATGCCTCTGGGGATCAATTTTTGACAAGAGCCCGTCTGGCCCGCATCCTGTAACACCTCTAATAATAAATTACCCACCTGAGGCGCAAAACGTACCGAGGCAATCGCCCCGTTCTCTCCCCTCATGCCGCAGGCGATCCCCATTCCTTCAAAAGCGGGGCCTGCCGCTGCGGAACACACAGTTAAATGCCCTCTATTGTTCAAAATAATCTCTGCATTGGTCCCAATATCCACTGCCAGCTGCACCCTGTCCTGGGTCAGCTTTTCCTGCAGGATCACAGCCATGGCATCTCCGCCCACATGACCGCCAATCCCTGACAGGACCTGAATCTGCGTATCAGCCAACAGTTCCATGCCTAATTCTCTTCCGTAACAGAGAAGGTTCCCTTCATAAGCTGCCTGGAACGGACTGCCTGCCAATCGATCTACCGGCTGGTTCAAGAATATATGGCACATTGCCGGATTGCCCACCACTACCATTTTCTGGATATGGCCCGCCTCCAATTTAGAACCTGCCCATTCTTCCCAGACATGTCCCGCCATTTCCTCCAATTGCTTTATGATCATTTCATGGAGAACTGCCTGCCTGCCCTGGATACAATGCATAAGACGCATCATAACATCTTTTCCCATGGTTGTCTGGCGATTGATGGTCGTACATCCTCTCAACCCCTTTTTTGAAAAAAGATCATATAGGGCAAGGGATACCGTAGTGGTCCCAATATCCACTGCCAGGCCATACCCTAAGGTTCCTGCAGCGCCCAGAACCTCCTGGGAATGGGGCAGTTCTCCCTCTGCCTTTGCCGATAGGATTTCCCTTCTGCGGATAATAACCATTCTGCATCCCTTCTTTTTCAATAATCTTCAATAATCGTTTCATATAAAAGAACCGCCATACTATAAGCCAGGAGCTTATTAATCATGACGGTTCCTTAATTTCTGTTTACAGGCTATTGTGTCTATTTTGCATAATCTGTAACTCTGGATTCACGGATCACATTGACTTTAATCTGACCCGGATATTTCAATTCAGACTCAATCCTCTTGGAAATATCTCTCGCAAGAAGGACCATATCATCATCGGAAATTTTGTCAGGCACTACCATAACACGAATCTCACGCCCCGCCTGAATTGCATATGACTTGTCAACTCCCTTAAAGCTATTTGAAATATCTTCTAACTGTTTTAATCTGTTTGTGTATGTCTCTAAAGTCTCGCGGCGAGCGCCCGGCCTTGCCGCAGAAATGCTATCTGCAGCCTGGACAATACATGCGATCAGAGACTCCGGTTCCACATCGCCATGGTGTGCTTCCACAGCATTAACCACAATGTTGGATTCTTTGTATTTGCGGCAAAGATCTGCGCCAATCTGTACATGCGTACCTTCAATCTCCTGATCTACGGACTTTCCTATATCATGTAACAGGCCGGCACGTTTGGCAATTCTTACATCCTCGCCAATCTCCCCGGCAAGAAGGCCGGCAAGATGGGCTACCTCCATAGAATGCTTCAATGCATTCTGCCCATAACTGGTACGGAATTTCATCCTTCCCAGTAACCGGATCAATTCCGGATTAATTCCGTGAACACCCACTTCCAGAGTGGCAGCCTCTCCCTCTTCGCGGATCATAGACTCGACTTCCTTCTGAGCCTTCTCCACGGTCTCTTCGATCCTGGCCGGATGGATCCGTCCATCCACGATCAGTCTCTCCAATGCGATCCGGGCCACTTCCCTTCTCACACCGTCAAACGCAGACAAGACTACAGCTTCCGGTGTATCGTCAATGATCAGATTAACGCCGGTAAGTGTCTCAAGAGTACGTATATTCCGTCCCTCGCGGCCAATGATCCGGCCCTTCATTTCTTCACTGGGCAGCTGCACTACTGATATAGTCGTCTCAGCGACATGGTCTGCCGCACAACGCTGAATCGCAGTGACAACGCAATCTTTGGCTATCTTATCCGCTTCTTCCTTTGCTCTTTTTTCCAGTTCCTTTACAAGAACTGCAGTCTCATGTTTTACGTCTTCTTCAACAGATTTTAAAAGATATTCTTTCGCTTCATCAGAGGTCAACCCGGAAATCTTTTCAAGCTCGCGCAAATGACTGGCCTTTACTTCCTCCAGCTCTTCCTTCAACTTGTCCAGGGCAGAATCCTTCTTATTCAGGTCTGCTTCCTTTTTTTCCAAGGCTTCCGATTTCTTATCCAGAGCTTCCTCTTTCGATAACACTCGCTTCTCATATCGCTGCAGCTCTGCTTTACTTTCCTTGGCTTCACGCTCAATCTCATTCTTATTTTTGAGCGCTTCCTCCTTTGCTTCCAGCAAAGCCTCCCGCTTTTTCGTTTCCGCAGTCTTTAACGCATCGTCAATAATCTTACGCGCCTTATCTTCTGCATTACCCAGTTTCTCCTTCTCGGATTCAATGTACTTGTCCACAGAAACTTTTTTCGTAATTAAAGCGGTTGCAATAATCGCAACAAATAGAACCACAATAGCAGGACCTACTATTATCGGTGGCATCGAACAGGAGCACCTCCTTATATATTTTCATTGTATAGAATACAACTATTTAATTTTATACTTTTTGCAGGAATGTGTCAAGCTATAACATACTTAATTTATATCGCCTGAAAAGATCTTAGATAAATATATGTTCTCAATTTATTACATATCCAGGACTCGCCGGATATCACCGGAGCGGAATCCCCTCCGGTACAACTTTGCTGCAAGCTTGCTCTTTTCCTGATAGGATAATTGCTCTTTTTCTGTTCCCCTCAGCAATTTTGCTGCCTCCCGCTCCAGAGCCGGGGTGTCGTCCCAATCAATCTCCTCCAGAGCGAGATCAATGCATTCCTCCGGTACATGCCGCTTATTCAGGTCCTGACGCAAACGCTGAAGGCTTCTCTGTTCCCGGTATATCTCTATAAAATGCCTGGCATACCGCAGATCATCAATATAATGAAAAGAACTTACATATTCTATCGCTCCCTCGATCGCTTCCGGTGAAAATCCTTTCTTTGCCAGCTTATCCCGCAGTTCCCACTCGGTCCTGTCCATATGCTGCAACAGCGCCATTGCTTTTTTCTCTGCCTCCAGGATTTCTCCTTCCATCTGCAGTCACCCTTTTCTCTGTTCTTTCTGCCTGAAATGGCTTTATTTCAACGCTTCCTTGCTATTTGCAGAGGACTTTGCCGCTTTCATGGAGGCCTTTCCCTCTGCGGCAGCCTCTTCTGTCTCTTCATGTTGATCTTGGCTATACTTATCCCGTACTTTTTGTTCAATCTCCTTCATCACATCCGGGTGTTCCTTCAGATACAGCTTGGCATTCTCTCTTCCCTGGCCGATCTTATTCCCCTGATAGGCGTACCATGCGCCACTCTTGACTACAATATCCTCATTGGCCGCCAGATCCAGAATATCCCCTTCCCGGGAGATCCCTTCTCCGAAAATGATATCCACCTCAGCTTCGCGGAAAGGCGGAGCAACCTTATTCTTAACGACCTTGATCCTCGTCCGGTTGCCAATAGCCGCTCCATCTTTTTTAATCTGCTCTCCCCTGCGAACCTCCAGACGTATGGAGGAATAATATTTTAAAGCCCTTCCTCCTGTAGTAGTCTCTGGATTCCCAAACATAACCCCTACTTTCTCGCGAAGCTGGTTAATAAAGATGACCGTACAGCTGGTCTTTCCGATAATACCAGTCAGCTTCCGCAGCGCCTGGGACATCAAACGGGCCTGAAGCCCCACATGGGAGTCCCCCATATCTCCTTCGATCTCTGCCTTCGGAACCAGGGCAGCCACAGAATCCACAATCACCACATCTATCGCTCCGGAACGCACCATCGTCTCGGCGATCTCCAGAGCCTGCTCGCCGTTGTCCGGTTGGGATATATAAAGATTGTCAATATCAACACCAATCTTTTTCGCATAAATGGGATCCAGGGCATGCTCCGCATCAATAAACCCGGCAATCCCGCCCAGCTTCTGTACCTCTGCTACTGCATGGAGGGCGACTGTAGTCTTACCTCCGGACTCGGGACCGTAAATCTCTACTACCCTTCCCTTGGGAATGCCGCCTACACCCAGAGCTAAATCCAGCGCCAGGGAACCGGAGGGAAATGTCTCCACGCTGAGATGCGTATTGTCTCCCAGCTTCATGACAGCGCCCTTCCCATAAGCCTTCTCAATCTGTGCAACAGCGGATTCCAATGCTTTTCTTTTATTCTCGTCCATAATAATCTCTTTTGCCATAATGGTCCTCTCTTTCTGCGAACAAATGTTCTCTTTGAATATAATAATGCATTTTAGTTCTGCTGTCAACAAATATTTCAAGTGGTAGCATCGTATCATATTTTAAAATTTACTTCAATTCTCTTTTTTGACGATAAAGCTGGCTATATTTTGTGACATACTCCGAAGTTACCAGGTGATATTTCTTCATTTCCTGCAGGCTCCTGACAAATGCCTTGGGAGGCAGCTGCAGCATTCCCTGTAGTACCTTTTCTGTAGACCGATGGTATTCCTCCAGCGTAATCACCGTATTTTTGCATAGAAGGCTATACCGATAGATTTCTTTGAAGTATTCATCAAAATACGTAGAATTATTTACTTTGTCATCCACTAAAAATGGAATATTAGGAAGAACCTCCATTACATTCCGGACCGATGTGTTGGTGACCGATATGCCGGGACGTATCTGAAAAAGATTTTTGGTATATCTTAATTCCCCTTCCCTGGCCAGCTCATGGTAAGTGGGAAGATAGGGCGTATACAGCTTGGTAACAAAGCTGCTGTAGCGGAAAGTAGGATAGTCCCTCTCCGGATCGGCAGGCTGATTGGGCTGGAAAAGAATCCCGGTTACTTCATGCAATGGAATGGCAAACTCCAGGGCGCTGCCTTCCAGGGCGAGGATATGCAGCTGGGTATCTGTCCTCCACATAACAGCCGGCGTATATTCCAGCTGCTCCTCCGGATAAGAATCGATCAAAAGAAAAACGTGTTTCTGGCGTACCTTGTGTTCTTTCATTGCCTGCTTGAGCTTTTTCTCATTCATGGAAGCAATATAGGCAGCCTTTGCCTGCGCTTTTTCCTTTCGGTCAGCGGAATTTACCATTCCGCCAGTCTCCGCCTCTTCTTTATCCGTTCCGGTATGGGAAGCCTTGTCTCTTTTCTCCCGGCCGGCTTTAGGAACGGAAGCTGGCTTTTTCCGGTTTAATTGTTCCAAAGAAGCGGACTGGGATGTAATAAACGCCGCAACACCGCATGCCGCTGCGCCCGCGCCAAATACATAGGAGCCCAGCGCAGCAGCAAATACGGTTAATCCGATTGTCGCTAATATCATAATGAAAATAGACCAAAGAAACAATTTTGCCTTAACTGTCCCATGGAACATCGTATTGATAATTCTCTGCATCATCCCCGCAGCCTTCCTCCCGCCTCATATTTTTCAAAAGTCTCCAGGCAATGCAGGATTGTCTCATACTGTTCCTCCTGCGATCCCTCTTCCAGCACGATATCCAGGGCCACAGCAATGTTACTCAGCAGACGCTGGTCAAGATACTGGCGCAGTCCAATATAGATCTGCCGTTTCTCCCGGTAAGTCCTTGCATCCAGCAGCGCCATAAAGCCCTCCTGGGCAATCTGCCCCGCAGACAGCTTTCCGGACAGATACTTTTCCGGCTGCCCTGACAAAAATACTTTTTTTAGATCTAAGCCTGCTATGGCTTCTTCTTTTGGCAATTTCCCCTCTTGCCGGCCTGCGCCTGGCACCTTCCGAGAACCGGCCGGCTCCGGCTTCCTTATAGAAACCGGCTGAAAACGGAATTTCTGGGAACTTTTCGGATATTTTTCCCTGTCCACAGGCATCAAAAAGCTTTCCAGCGGACAGGCCCACACCTGGAAGGGCGGCTGCATTTCCTGATACACGACTACTTCTCTTCCTGTCTCGCTATCCCTGGCCATCTGCCGGATCTGACATACGCTCCCCTGAAAATGGCGGTAAAAGTCTCCTTCTGCCGGAATCTTCTGATTCATAATCATCCCTCTTTTCTGTCCCTTCCCGGTCTTTCTGCAAAATGTCCCTGCAGATTTTTCTACCTGGCTGCTTTATTTATATATATCGGTTTAAAATTTTCTCCACGGAACCCCGGTAAGAACTGCCAAATAAATTCAAATGATTTAACAGATGGTATAGATTATACAATTCCCTTCTGTCCCGGTATCCGCTGTCTATGGGATTCACTTCACGATATGCCTGGTAGAAAGCAGCGGGATACCCTCCAAATAGCTCCGTCATCCCCAATTCCGCCTCAAAATGTCCTACATATGCCGCCGGATCAAGGATCCACGCTTTTCCATCAGGCCCGCAGACAGCATTCCCACTCCACAGATCGCCGTGAAGCAAGGACGGAGCTTCCGGTTCCACCAGATAGCAGTCTAAATGATCCAACAGCTTTCCAAATTGCCGATGCATCCGGGAATCTAAATATCCCTCTGCCATCTGGATCTGGGGAAGTAGGCGGCATTCCCGGAAAAAGGCAATCCAACTGTCCATCGGCGTATTGATCTGCAAGGATGCGCCAATATAATTATCCTCCGCAAACCCAAACAATAAACTGCCATCTGCCCCCGTAAGGCCAGAACAATCTGCGCAATGCAGCGCAGCAAGCTCTCTTCCAAAGATTTCCCAATACTGGCTGCTTCTGGGAGCCGCTTCTAAATATTCCATCAGAAGAAAGGAAAACCCTTTTTCTTCATCCGCTCCCATCCCCAATACCTGAGGCACGCCTATAGTCCCTGCCCTCCGCAAAGCATTCAGCCCTCTTGCCTCTGCCTCAAAAAAAGACAGGTTCTCCAAAGTATTACACTTCATAAATACTGCAGAACCGTCAGAAAGGGACAGGCGATAGGCTTCATTAATATCTCCGCCATACACCGGGCGTTTACTTGCAATCCTGACATCCTGTCCAAAAAGAAGGGCAATTGCCCTTTCAAGGGCATGCTTTCCAAAAAAGGCAGCGTTTCTTTTATCGTCCATGGATATTTCCTCCTGCAGCTTCCCTGCATTTTCTATGCCTTAGGTGTTGATTATAGCAAAAACCACTGTAGATGACAATATCGGGCCTGGGCTAAGAGAAGTCTAATCTGATCTGCCTGTCCAGCCAGCTTTTCTGCACAGCGTTATGGATCACATCGCCAGGCATGCTCCCTCCAAGCAAAAACGGAGATTGAGGGTCGTGCCTTCTTCTGTTTTCTTTCACCGCCGCCGCATTTGTATTGGCATAACAGTATTTGCACAAATGTCCGCAGGTATCATAGGCTCCAATATCCACGCCAAGCAGGCAGGCGCATTGCCCCCTGCGCTGGTTCTTCTTCCCACCGGGAACATCAAGCGGGCAATGCAGGGCTTTTTCAAAGGTATGGACTGTCATGCAGCCGGCGCAATCGGCTCCATACTGTTCCAATTCCTTCCCCTCTGCGCAGGGCTTTATTGTCATGCCGTACTTTTTACCAATCCTTATAAATTCTCTGCCGATCTTCAGCCTTTCCTCCTTTGGTACCTCTCTTACCTGGGGAAAATTGCGCTCTACCTTTTTGTATATGTCGATAAAACTGATAACACATGTTTCTGTATAACCGGACAATGTCCCAGCCATTTTTTCAAAGCAGGCAATATGCCGCTCCGCAGGATAAGCTTCATTGACCAAAATCGGGTCATACCGCCAGCCTATAGAATCTATCCCAACCATTTCAGAAAGTTTCTTAAAGCTTTCCATTACCTTCTCTTTATCGGGAACATTGGGTTCGATTTCTTTTCCATAAGGCGTAATGGTAACAAACCAATATTGCCCATATGGACGCAGCGCATCCATATGGGCAAGCATAGGTTCCGGATTTTTGGTACAGAACGCAATCAGATCCACTACATCCGGATCCAGGCAGTATCTTGTCACACTGCAGGGATTATACGGATTGCGGACAAGCACATATCCTTCTTTTATCCTGTTCAATAACCATTTATGGTAAAATGCCGGAATGTCAGTCCGCATCCCTGTTTGTATAATCATTGCACTCTCTCTTTCCGGTTGGAGCGTTGCCAACCATAAATCTGTCATAATGGATATTTCCTGCAAAGTCAGGATGTCTGGCGTAATCCACCGTCTCCCTCCTCTGGAGCAAATCGTCCTGTATCACATGCACTACTGCTTCTGCACTCAGATAATTGCCTGTATGTTACGGCAATAATACTTGCGGAAACAATAGCGGTCAACAAGTCCGATACCGGCATAGAGTACAGTACCCCGTCAAGTCCAAAAAACAAAGGCAAAACCAGAGCAAACCCTACGCCAAATACGATCTCCCGGATCATGGAAAGCGCCGTAGAGGCAACTGCCTTCCCCATTGCCTGCAAGAAGATGAAGGTAGCTTTATTCAGGCAGGCAAATACGATCATGCAAAGATAAATCCGAAATGACTTTACCGCAAAATCTGTATAATATACACTTTCGTTCGCTGAACCAAAGATAGCGATCAGCTGGCGGGGCAGCAGCTCAACAACGAGCAGTGCGGCGCAACCAACCGCTCCCTCGCAGGCAAGCAGCAAGGAAAACAGCTTTCTCACACGTTCCTGCCTGTTTGCGCCCATATTGTAGCCAACCACGGGAATACACCCTGCGGCCATGCCTATGACGATGGATATAACAATCTGGAAAAACTTCATTACAATTCCTACCACAGCCATGGGAATCTGTGCGTAAACCGCCTGCCCAAAGATTTCATCCAGTGCGCCGTATTTTCGGATCATATTATTGATCACTGCCATCGCAGCCACAAGGGATATCTGTGAAAGAAAGCTGCAGATCCCCAGGGAAAGCGTACGCCCAACAATTCTCCCGTTCCAACGAAAATCCTTCTTTGACAGTTTTACCGTCTTTGTGTGAAGCAGGTACCACAGGGCAAGCAACGCAGTCGCTACCTGACCGATAACAGTCGCCACGGCAGCCCCCGTCATGCCCCACTTAAAACAAAAAATAAAAATCGGGTCAAGAATAATGTTCAGCGCCGCCCCCAGCAGCGTGGACGCCATAGCAAATTTAGGGCTTCCATCCGCACGGATGACAGGGTTCATGGCCTGGCCAAACATATAAAACGGAATGCCAAGAGAAATATAAAAGAAGTATTCCTTCGAGAAAGCAAATGTTTCTTCGTTGACAGTCCCACCGAACATTGTAATGATTGCATCAGAAAAAATCAAGTAAACTGCGCAAAGAAATACGCTGCTCAGCACCGTCAGCAGAACCGAAAGCCCGATACTCTGCCCCGCATCCTTTTCTTTCCCCTTCCCCAGGCTAAGACTGACAAAGGCGCAGCAGCCATCGCCGATCATCACAGCGATAGCCAACGCGATAACCGTAAGGGGATAAACTACCGTATTGGCGGCATTCCCAAAAGACCCGAGATAACTGGCATTGGCAATAAATATCTGGTCAACGATATTATAAAGTGCGCCAACCAAAAGAGAAATGATACACGGAAGCGCATACCTGCACATTAATTTACCGATTTTCCCGGTAACCAAAAATGATTGATCCAATTGTTGCATTGTTTTAATCCTCCTCTTTCTGCATAAAGGGCAAAACAGCGTTCTGCCCTGTCCATTAAGTTTCGAGTAATTTTTATCCAAAAAAATAATGCGTAGGTCCAAAACTGGACTTACGCATTTTGCTACTCGTTGCTTATATTATATGCATTTTTGCAAAAAAAATCAAGACCCAACCGCACTGCAGGCACACGCATGCTATATGGCAACTCATCGCAGCAAAGCCACTATTGGGCAATATAATTATGCTACGAAAAAAGGTTGGACGCTTTACGGCAGACAAGTCCTGTGCTAAGATAATAATGATTTTTTATCGTAAAAGCATTAGGAGGCGAATACATGGTCACTTATGAAATCCCCATGAAATGGGAAACAGGAAAATTCAGATTGGATGCATTGGATATGGAAACAACAGAGGAGCGCCTGTCTCTCTGTTACGATGAGGAACATGAATTGCTGACATATGAGGTGCCTGGGTACGGAAATGAGGCAAGGATATACACGGTACCAAAAGACCAAATGCCGGACGGCCTGTCTATTGTATATGACAACAGCGGAAACCTCAGACGAGTTGAACTGACGGAGGCAGACTGCACCAGACTGATCTATATCCAATTCCAAGACGATGAGGAGGCAAGGGAATGCCTTTTGCATTTTGTCGAAAATCAGATGGAACAAGTATTTGCAGATATTACCGGCAAGAAGCAAAAACTCGCACGGTTATTCCTGGAAAGCTTTTATGATGGAGAAGCGGCCGAAATTGCCGTTCGGACAGCCACGCAAGAGGAAATGAAAGCAGTCATTGACGCAGATGGAGGGGATCCTGCTGCCGCTGACAATGCCGGAGATTATCCGCTTGAAAATCTGATTATGTTTGACAGCGAAACACTCGGCGTCATGCTGATGTGTACTGACTGTGATTTTCAGGATGCACTGTTTGAAATGGCAGTGGAAATGTTTGAGGAACAGATCAGGCAGCGTCTTCTGGATAAAATAGAAAAGACGGATGATTTTCAGTTGATCAGGGAGGAAATCGATTAGGATTGAAAAACATCGGAGAAGCCCTTTTCGTTTGCAGTATCTCTGTTTTCTATAATGAAATGAGATGCCTTAGGAAGATAATAGAAGAATAGTTAGAATAGTTTTATAGAAAGAGGGAAACCAAAGTGAAAAAATACCCCAACATCAATAAATATTTTAACAGAACGCCAAAGGGCTATCTTATATTTT
>CANPZE010000006.1 GCA_947589315.1 uncultured Lachnospiraceae bacterium
TGTCCCCTTGCATCATAGCACTTTACTACACCAATTACTACACCATTTGCCCATAAATTTGCGTAGATTTATGAAGAATTACATGAAACCAGGGTAAAAACCAAAATCAGAGTAAAACGCCAAACCCCTTGAAAAATCAAGGTTTACAGGCTTATGAAAGGATATAAAACGATGATAAAAATACTTTTCGTCTGCCACGGCAATATCTGCCGTTCCCCCATGGCTGAGTATGTCATGAAAGACATGGTCAGGAAAGCCGGACGGGAAAAAGACTTTTACATTGCCTCTGCGGCTACCAGCACCGAAGAGATCGGCAATCACATCCACTATGGGACCAGGAACAAGCTGCGGGAGGTTGGGATTCCCACGGACAACCGGGTGGCAGTGCAGCTGCGGCAGGAAGATTACGACAAATACGACTTTTTGATTGGAATGGATGAATGGAATCGGAAGAACATGTTACGGATCCTGAGGAAAAATCCTCTCTATGGAAAGAAGGAGACTCGGGAGAAGGTGTTCCTGTTGTTAGATTTCACAGATTCCCCCAGAGATATTGCAGATCCCTGGTATACAGGGAATTTTGACCAGACCTACGAGGACATTTGCCAGGGCTGCGAGGCATTGTTGCATTATATTATTTCCGGATATGCCGATAAATAAAATATAATATATTAAAATACATGATTCAGGGAGGAATGTGTATGAGCGGTTACATGGAAGTAAAAGGGCATTATAACGGAAATTCCCCGGAGTATATGCCTCAGGCAGTGGGAAACAGCATGGCGTCTCAGGCCGGCTCTTCAGCGAAAGCGGAGGAGAGTGGCAAGGTATCTGCCCAGGAACAGAAGGGAGAGGAATGGGAAGCTGCTGTGGCCAATGCAGTCGAAGGGGAAGAACAAAAGGCTGACGAAGTAGCTTTTTCAGAGGAGAAGGAAAAGGAGTATCTGGATTTCATTGAAAAATACCGGGAACAGAGGATTGCTTTTTTAGAGAAATTAATTAAGCAGATGCAGATGAACCGGTCCAGGAAAAATCAGCCGAAGAAGAAGGTATCCTATAACTATCGGCGGGTGTCGGGGGCTATTATGCGGGCGAAGACCCCGCTGCAGGCTGGGAATGCCTTATCCACAGCAACGGCGGCATTAACCAATCTGATGCGCCAGGGGGCTACTAAGCAGTATGATGAAAACGAGATTCAGATTGCGGTACAGCACGCCAGGAAAATGGTGCGCACGGCCAGGAAAAAGGTAGATAATATGCGCAGGGAAAGCCGGACTAAAAAGAAGGACAACAATACCATGCGCAGCCAGAAGCAGAGGCCTGCAGCAAGGAAGGTTTCCGAGGAGGCAAAGAAGCAGCAGGAGATTCTCCGCCTGGAGAAGAAACTCAAGCAGAAGCAGGAACGGATGAAGAATACCCACCGCAGGAGTGAACTGATGGAATTGACCCAGGCAGATCTGGAATACCTAAAGAGACGGATTGATGCGTTGAAAAATGAACGGATGCAGATGTTAGATTCTACAGTGGATATGGGAATTGCAGCTGAAGCCGGTACAGCGGCGCCTGCGCCGGCAGCATCGGAGGAAGCGCCTGCACCAGAGAATGGAGAGAACAGTGAGGCAATGGGCGGGGAGGACGCCGGAGCTGCAGGAGATGCCGGAGCGGCAGCAGCGCCGCCTACGGAGAGCTTTAGCGCAACCGTATAGCGACCGTACAGCGGGGGAGATTAAAAATCAGTAAAAAGGTATAAAAACAAGAAATTGGCACAAACTAGAAAAAAAGTGACAGGAGAATGCCAATGACTTGGAATGAATTATATTGGGACATCATGTATAGAAAGCAGAAAGGGGAATCCATAGAGGAGTTAGAGGAGCGCTTTTCTGACGCAGATAGATCTCACATGGATTGCCTGCTTCATCCGGAAAAGCATGCTGTGGTCTGGAATGTGAAGGATTGTGACTGTACGGGACAGGACTGCGTAGCGGCCTGTATCTTCCAGGCGATGGAGGTCAGGGATGGAAAGGTAAGCCTGAATCCGGAGAAATGTACAGGCTGCGCCGAGTGTATTGAAGCTTGTCAAAATGAAAGCCTGGATTTTAGCAAGGATACGGTTCGCGTATTAGAATTATTAAAAGAAGCTCAGGAGCCGGTTTATGCTCTGGTAGCACCTGCTTTTGTAGGGCAGTTTGGCAGAGAAGCCTCGCCGGCCAGGATACGGACAGCGTTAAAACAGATTGGTTTTGCAGGCATGATCGAGGTGGCTGCTTTTGCGGACATTTTAACCTTGAAGGAATCTCTGGAGTTCAAAGAGAATTTAGATAAGCCAGGTGGATTTCAACTGACCAGCTGTTGTTGTCCGGTGTGGATCGCTCTGATCCGCAGAGATTTCCAGAAGATCGCAGGCCATCTGCCGCCCTCTGTGTCGCCCATGATTGCCTGTGGACGGATCGTCAAGGAATTACACAGGGATTGTAAGACCGTATTTATTGGCCCCTGCCTTGCGAAAAAGGCAGAAGCCAGGGAAAAAGGACTGGAAGGAGCTATTGACTGCGTCCTGACCTTCCAGGAGCTGGAGGACCTGTTTCAGGTATTCCAGATTGATTTTTCCCGGCTGGATGAAGATAGCAAGGAGCATGCCGCCGCGGCAGGAAGACTTTATGCCAGAAGCGGAGGGGTGAGCCGGGCGATCCGGGAGTGTGTGGACAGCCTGGGACATCACTGCGAGATGAAGCCTGTTTATGCAAATGGCGTAGAACAGTGTAAAGAGCTGTTGGGACACATCCTGCAGGGAGAGATTGAAGGGAACTTCTATGAAGGCATGGCCTGTCCGGGCGGTTGTGTAGGCGGGCCCAAGAGACTGAAGGATGTAGAGGAAGGGACGCAGATGGTAAATGAGTATGCCGCCCAGGCTTCCTATGCTACGCCGGGGGAGAATCCCTATGTAATTGATTTGATCCAGCGTCTGGGCTTTGACACAGTGGAGCATTTCCTGGAGGGAAGCCGAATTTTGACCAGGGAGCTATGATTTCAAAAAATCTTTAAAATTTCTTCTGACATACCGCCATATCATAAAATTCCCAATTAAAAAATAATGGAAGCAGGGCTCGCAGTATCATAAAAAACACAAACTGTGAAAAGTTGATATTGAAAGTAGTATAGGAATTTTGTAAAATAATAGTAACCATAGAATGCGAATAGCAAGCTACATGGACTATAAAATGATATGGAGGGTATCATGAAGGATAAGATTTTACAGGAATTTGGACGGGTATTTGGCAATGCGGAGGGTGCCCAGGCGTATTTTGCGCCGGGACGGGTCAATCTGATCGGGGAGCATACAGACTACAACGGGGGACATGTTTTCCCCTGTGCGCTCACTATTGGAACCTACGCAGTGGCACGGAAGAGGGAGGACCGGAAGCTTCGTTTCTATTCCATGAATTTTAATCATCTGGGCATTACGGAGTCCAGCCTGGATGATCTAACACCCAGGAGGGAAGCAGGGTGGACCAATTATCCTAAAGGCGTTATCTGGGCGTTGGGAGAGAAAGGCTACTCTATTCCGCAGGGGATCGATCTATTGCTGTATGGGAATATCCCCAATGGCTCCGGCTTATCTTCTTCGGCATCGGTAGAGATAGTGACAGGTTATATCTTAAATAACATGTTCGAGCTGGGCATATCCAATCAGGATCTGGCTTTGATAGGGCAGTTCTCGGAGAATAATTTTAATGGGGTCAACTGCGGCATCATGGATCAGTTTGCGATCGCCATGGGCAAAAAGGACCATGCCATCTTTTTAGACACGGCAGACCTATCCTTTATCTATGCGCCGATTAAGCTGGAGGGCGCAAAGATTGTGATCTCCTGCAGCAACAAGAAAAGAGGGCTGGGAGATTCTAAGTACAATGAACGGCGCCAGGAATGTGAGACAGCCTTAAAAGAGATCCAGCAGGGCATGGGGATTGACACACTGGGAGACTTGAACGAGGAAATGTTTGAACGGGTAAAGACTGCCATCAAAGATGAGACAAGACAGAAGAGAGCCAAGCATGCAGTCTATGAGAACCAAAGGACGATTAAGGCGGTACAGGCTTTAAAGGACAACAATATCGCGCTGTTTGGTAAACTGATGAACGAATCCCACATTTCTCTCCGGGATGATTACGAAGTGACTGGCATTGAGCTGGATACGCTGGTTGAAGAGGCGTGGAAGGTAGAGGGGGTTATTGGGTCCCGCATGACCGGGGCCGGCTTTGGCGGCTGTACTGTCAGTATTGTAAAGGATGAGGCCGTGGAGCGTTTTAAGGAACAGGTTGGCGCTGCGTATCAGGCAAAGATCGGTTATGCGGCAGACTTTTATGTAGTCCAGGTAGGGGCGGGTCCGTGCAAGCTTTGATACGGATTGAGAGAAGAAGGAGGAAAAATTATGAGAATATTAGTACCGGGTGGAGCCGGATACATAGGATCACATATCGTGAGAGAGCTGATCGATGCGGGGGATTTGGTGGTTATCATTGATAATCTGGAGACCGGCCATAGAGAGGCGGTTCATCCCAAGGCAAAGTTTTATCAGGGAGACATTCGCAACAGAGACTTTGTGGACCGTGTCCTGGACCAGGAGAAAATAGAGGCAGTCATCCACTTTGCCGCCAATTCCCTGGTAGGGGAAAGCATGGTAAACCCGTTGAAATACTATGACAATAATTTATATGGTACCAAGGTGCTGCTGGAAAGCATGGTTGCGCACGGGGTAGACAAGATTGTATTTTCCTCCACAGCGGCCACCTATGGCGAGCCGGAAAGCATTCCTATTTTGGAGACGGATCGGACGGAGCCTACCAATCCTTATGGAGAGACAAAGCTTGCCATGGAGAAAATGATGAAATGGACAGGTGTTGCCCATGGGCTTCGCTATGTGGCCCTGCGCTATTTTAATGCCTGCGGGGCTCATGAAAGCGGAGAGCTGGGAGAGGCCCATAATCCTGAGACGCACCTGATCCCTCTGATTCTTCAGGTACCCAACGGACAGAGAAAGGCCATCAGCATATACGGAGAAGATTATCATACGAAAGATGGAACCTGTGTCCGGGATTATATCCACGTGACAGACCTGGCCCAGGCCCATATCCTGGCAGTAAAATATTTAATGGAAGGCGGAGAGAGTAATGTCTTTAATCTGGGCAACGGAGTAGGCTTTACAGTAAAAGAAGTGATAGAGACGGCCCGCCGGGTGACTGGCCATCCGATTCCGGCAGAGATTGCCCCCCGCCGGGGAGGAGATCCGGCAAGATTGATCGCTTCCAGCGAAAAGGCGCAGAGAGTACTGGGATGGAAGCCAGAGCATGGAGACCTGGAGGAGATTATTGCCTCTGCATGGAAATGGCATCAGGCCCACCCCAACGGTTATTGATCAGAAAAAGGGAGGAGGTTGGAACAGCAGGATTGTTGGAACAAGGGAATACAAATGGCATTGCAGATGGGAGGGATTTGTGATGGAGGGACCAAGCAAAGCGGAAGGACGGGACACAAAGCTGGAAATGTCCCAGGAAAGGCTGGAACATTTAATCAATATGTCTGAGTGCGGGATGATGATCCTTAAGCTCCAGGCAGAACCAGAGATACTTTATGCCAATGATTATTTTTACAGGAATCTTCAGTATACCAGGAAAGAATATGAGGAAAAGTATGGCAATGCCGCAATGGCGGCAGTAGTTCCGGAGGAAAAACAGAAGATCAAGGCATTGATCGCACGCCAGTCGGCTGCGGGAGGTACGTTGCAGCTGGAATATCGAGCCTTCCGGAGAGACGGTTCCCTTGTCTGGCTTTCCCTCGCTGCCCGTCCGGCTTATGAGGAAGACGGGCAACTCCTCTATTATTGTTCCTGCCTGGATATTTCCAAGGCCAAATTCCATTTGGAGGATGCGCTTCGCTCCAAAAAGGATCTGCACCTGATCGCCAACAATATTCCCGGCGGCGTTATCAAACTGCGGATGTCGGATTTCCGGTTGCTGTACGCCAATGATGGATTCTTCCGGCTGGCAGGATACAGCAGGGCAGAATATAGCATGAACTTCCAGGACAGTTGTGACCGGGTCATCCATCCTGACGATGTGGAGCGGGTCAAACAGGTCGTCCAGACAGCGGTAGAGAACCGGGGGCTTCTGGGCCTGGAATATCGGATTATTGCAAAAAACGGAGAGACTCGCTGGTCCTATGCCAACGGGACCAGAATTGACGATGACCAGGGGGCGCCGGTATATTTATGCGTGATTGTTGATATTACCACAAGGAAATTGTGCGAGGAAGAACTGGCGGATAACGACCACCGTGCGGAGCTGGTAAGCCAGATGCTGAAGGAGACTCTGTGGACCTACGATATCTCCAGGCGGGTGATACAGCGCAGCGGGGAACTGGCTTCTACCTATTCTCCGGAAAGTCTTTTAGAAGGGTATTTTAGTGAAGAAAAGGTGCGGGAGTATATCCATCCGGAAGATGTGGAGCATTTTCTGGCTGCCTATCAGGAATGGGTCTGTAAGATCGGAGAGTATCGGGGACAGTTCCGGGTGCGGACAGATCAGGGGATTTATCAGAAAATGGAGATCTGTACGATCTCTGAGGGGGCAGACGGGGTTACTCCTGACAGAGTGTATGGGATTACCAGGATGATAGAAGACGATATCTCCTCCGGGATGGCATATGCGGAAAACATGACGGGGCCGGGGCAGAAAGAGCTGGGAGGAAAGGTCATGGATCTTGCCCGTTCCGCTCAGAACAACGCTAAAGATAAGATTACCGAATTGCTCCCTTATGGAGATTTCCTGAAAAAGGCCGGAAAGATCCTTGCAGAAAGAAAAGAGGAGGACAATTATGCTGTGGTGTGCGCAGATATTAATGAATTCCGCAAATTCAGCCGCAACTATGGCATCTCGGTCAGCAATTGCATTTTGAAAATCTTTTCTGAGGTACTTTTGTCCAATCTGGCAATGGATGATATGTGTTCCAGAGTAGACGGCGACTATTTTGTATTGCTCTCTCGTTATGAGGATCACAAAGAATTGCTTCATGCCCTGTCCGCAGCGGTGCGGGATCAGGAAAAGAAGGAAGGTAAGGAAGGCAGCCGGAAGTTTGGCTCTACCATTGGGATTTATTTGGTGCAGGCAGAGGACCATGAATTGTTGGAAATGTTGGAGAAGGCAGACCTGGCTCGCCGGAGCATTAAAGGTCTCATGGGGAACCACTATGCGATTTATACCGATGAAGTTCTCCTGCAGAAGACCTATGACGAGGCTACCATTGAAGAGATCCGTAACGCTATGCACCAAAAACGGATAGAGATTTGTTACCTGCCCAGATTCCAGGATGAAAAGGACAAGATCATTGGTTGCAAAGCCGTTATGCGGGTTCCCCTGGAGAGTGGGCAGTATCTGAGCGGCCAGCAGCTTATGCAGCTGTCAGAGAGAGGCGCCCAGCTGGAAGACCTGGGCTTCTATGTATTGCAGGAAGCCGCCAAAAGTATGGGCGCATGGAGGATCCGGGGGAACAGGACGGTGCCGTTGGCGATAGAAATGACAGCCAGCCAGCTCTCCATGAATCAAGCGGTTAATAAAATCCATAATAATATCGTAAAGCAAAATGGATTAAAGCCGGAAGACTTCATATTTGAGATTCCGGAGAGATATTTTTTACACAGCACGACTGCGTTTGAATTAGCTATTAAAGAGCTGGCTGAAAGAGGATATCGGATCGTAGTAAGCCGTTTTGGGACGGATCATACGGCTATTCATACAATACGGCGGCTGCCGGTCCATGGAATAAAGTTTCATGGAGAATTTTTTGCCAGCCATATGATCAGCGACAAAGATACAATTATTTTTCAGAAATTGGTAGAAATGGCGGAAGAGCTGGGGATGACAGTTGTCTGCGGCGGGATTCAGACCAAGCTGCAGGAGGAGTTTGCCAGAAAGATTGGCTGTAAGGTATTTGAAGGAGATATGTATTATGGAGCAGTCCGTTCTAACGTACTGGAGAAATGCTTCCTTAGTTAGATCAATTCCTTTTTGGCATTTTAATACTATACGGGAAAGCCGAAAAGTGATACTATAGATATTATTTCATATTGACGCAAAGGGAAGGAAGAGCGATGTTAGATTTAAAATTTGTCCGGGAGAATCCGGATATCGTAAAGCAAAACATTAAGAATAAGTTTCAGGAGGACAAGCTGCCTCTGGTAGATCAGGTGATCGAATTGGACGCCCAGGCCAGAAAGGCCCAGCAGGAGGCTGATGAGCTTCGGGCCAGCCGCAAAAGGATTTCCAAAGAGATTGGAGCCTTGATGGGGCAGGGGAAAAAGGAAGAGGCAGAGGCTAAGAAGGAAGAAGTAAATAAAAACGCTGCCCGGCTGGAGGAACTGAGCGCCCGGGAGACAGAGCTTCAGGCCAGGGTCCGGGAGATTATGATGGTCATCCCCAATATCATTGACCCCAGTGTCCCCATTGGCAAGGATGACAGTGAGAATGTAGAGATCCAGAAATATGGGGAGCCGCTTGTGCCTGATTTTGAGGTGCCATATCACACAGAGATCATGGAACGCTTTGATGGGATCGACCTGGATGCCGCAGGAAAGGTAGCCGGCAATGGATTCTATTATTTAATGGGAGATATTGCCAGGCTGCATTCGGCAGTGATTTCCTATGCCAGAGACTTTATGATCGGCAGAGGCTTTACCTACTGTGTCCCTCCTTTCATGATCCGCAGTAATGTGGTGACTGGCGTTATGAGCTTTGCAGAAATGGATGCCATGATGTATAAGATCGAGGGAGAGGACTTATATCTGATCGGAACCAGTGAACATTCGATGATCGGTAAATTTATTGATACGATTCTGGAGGAAAAGAGCCTGCCCAGGACGCTTACCAGCTATTCCCCCTGTTTCCGGAAGGAGAAGGGAGCCCACGGTATTGAGGAAAGAGGCGTATACCGCATCCATCAGTTTGAAAAGCAGGAAATGATTGTGGTTTGCAAGCCGGAAGAAAGCAAAGAGTGGTTTGATAAGCTTTGGCAGAATACGGTGGATCTGTTCCGTTCTCTGGATATCCCGGTGCGTACACTGGAGTGCTGTTCCGGGGATCTGGCAGATCTGAAGGTGAAGTCTATCGATGTGGAGGCGTGGTCGCCGCGTCAGCAGAAATATTTTGAGGTGGGAAGCTGTTCTAATCTGGGAGATGCCCAGGCCCGCCGTTTGAAAATACGTGTGAAGGGGGAACAGGGAGAAAAATATTTTGCCCATACCCTGAATAACACAGTGGTAGCGCCTCCCCGCATGCTGATTGCCTTTTTAGAAAATAACCTGCAGGCCGATGGAAGTATCCGTATTCCGGATGCATTAAGGCCTTATATGGGCGGCATGGACGCCATCCGGGAGAAATAGGAACCTGTTACTGGGGGATACAGGCAATATATTTTGCAAATTCTCCGGACTTTATGATCGTAAGGAGTTCATTGGTAATCCGCAGAGCCTGGGCTATGACTGGCACAGGAAGAGTATTTTGCTCCAGTACATCCGCCAGTTCCTCCAGGTCTGCCACCTCCGTATGGCCATCGGGATAAATCAGCACATCCACTAAGAGGTCGTTAAAGATGTATGCATTTTCTTTTTCATCAAAAACGGTCTGGATGATATCGCAATACCAATAGACCAGATTACCAGAGGCGTCCAATATCTTGCTGATCTTAAATCCCTTGTCAATGTAATAGGCAGAATAGCCGCAGGCAATGTCTGGCCGGGGTTTTAATACATCCCATTTAGTGACGATCAGATTTTCTTCATGGGAAAGGATCTGGTCGTCTTTTAATTCGATCAGTTCATCTGGGATATATCGCCTGCGGAATAATCGGGTCGGTTTCATAGGACACCTCCTTATGTGGCAAATGATGTATAAAATTTATTATAGCTGTGGAATAGGAAAAAGTAAAGAAAGGAAAACAAGAAAACATAATATTTCATTGGCAGAATTATTGAAAAGGAAGATGTATTTTAGTATAATCAGCATAACATTAAAAAAAGAGAAGGAGATATGTAATGAACGATTGGAAAGTACGAACACTTCATATGGGACCGGCTAAGTGCGCTGTCGACCTGGGAGACGGAAGCGAGAGAGGGGAGTATGTCGATCAGGATTATATTTTACAGAAGCTGGGCAGGCCCCATCGTGCCATCAATTTAATGTACTGCTATTATCCCAACGATGAGGGATGGCCGGGGCGGGCCAGCGTGGTCCATGCAGACCCATCGGTACAGTTTGCCTGGGATTTTCCCTATGACGATTATTTTACCTATAAGGGCGGCCTGAATGGAAACCGGGAGGACGAGCCCTTCACATATATGCGGGATGTGAGGCGTCATGGGCAGGATGTACTCTTGACCATGACCATTGACCCTAAAGTGTCGGACGAGCATATTGTGGCAATTGCAAAGGATCTTTGTACTTTTGGGCGGGTGCAGCTGCGCATCAACCATGAGGCCACGGGAGATTGGTTCTCTTTTAATAAACGGGCCAGCTATGAGGAAGTGGCAGCTTTTTTTGCCCATTGCTGTGAAATTATCCACAGGGAGGCTCCCAACGTAAAGACAATCATTTGTTTGGATGGATGCAAGAATACAGACGATGAGAAAATGGAAATGGAAGATATTTTTGCAGATGCCGCCCGGGCAGCAGATATCGTATCTGTGGACCGATATATGTCCTTGCACTGGGGATGGCCCTATGACGTTGCCGAAGAGGGAGGCACCAGCTTTTCCCGGAGCAAGGTAGAAGATATCTATAAGCTGGCAAAGAAAAGCTACGAGCGTTATACTTATGTCAATGGCGGGGTGAAGAAGCCCATGGTGCTGTCAGAGTTTAATTCTGACGGTGATGTGACCGGGCCTTATGACCAGGCGGATATGCTGAAGCGTTTCTGTGAGATGCTGAAAGCAGATAAGGAAAAATGGCTTTCCGGATTCACCCTGTATCAGTTCCGTGACAGAGGACGGCTGGGACTGGAGATCGAGGATCCCAACAATGCCCAGGTGGGGATTGAGCAGCCCTTAATGGAGACATATCGGGAGATTATCCATGATGATTTCTTCCTGCCGGAAATGGAACAGGGAGAAGAAGTTGCCCTGCCGGCCAAAATGCGCTGGGGCGGTTCGGAGGATGCAGATGGAGTGGCAATGGATCTGCATTTGGAACAATCCCCTGTATTCTGCGAGGCATACTTTGGGGAAGAGATCGTAGACATGAATCTGATGCTGGAGCTGAACGGGCATTGGTTCTATAAAGCCCCTGGCGTGAAATGCATTGATATGATGAGCGCTTTCTTCCGCCAGCCCCTGCAGGGGGAGGCCGATATGAGCCTGAAGATTTTTGCGCCTCCGGCTTCAGGGGAGAATGATCCCTCTCAGGGGGAAGACTGGCAGACCAATTACTATACAGAACTGAAAGCGCTGCCTGTTATCCGCATCCGTTATGCGCCGATTGTAAAGTAAGTTTGGTGAATATTGTGAATATTGCCGGGTGACAAATCGGAAAACCTGTGATATACTGACAGTATATATTAAGCGCAGACTGCCCTTATTGAGAAAGGTGGAGAGGGCTGTTCAAACAGACACAGCAGAAGGAACCATGTTCAAGGAGGAACAGGCGAAAGGATTCAAGGAAGGAGATGTGTCGTATGGATTATAATGTTTATAATTATTTGACGGCTGATCATACCCGGAGAACCGTTTCCAAATATGACGCACATAAGCCGTCTGAATTGCGCTCTGTCATGAAAAAGATTACAAAAATGACCCAATCCTCGCCGGTATATCTTATACGTTTGTCTAATGCCAAGCAGACATATGCGTTAAATCTGAAGGATGGGGCAATTTCTTTGAGCAATACGCTCCAGATGATGTCCGAGGATTCATTAGATAACGTGTTTTCCCGAAGGAAAGCCTATTCTACCCAGGAGGAACAGGTCAATGCCCGGATCATTACCGACAATTACGATATGCTGCCGGATGAGGCGGAGATCAAGGTAAATCATCTGGCATCCCATCAGGTGAATATGGGCAAGGAGTTTTACACTACAGGGAAAGGCCTGGGCGAGGGAACTTATCGCTTTACGATAGCAGTTAATGATAATGTTTATGATTTTCAGTACAATATACGGAAGGATGCCAACCACAAGGAAGTAATAGAAGGTCTGAGCAACTTTATCACAAAGGCAAAGATTGGAATTACGGCGGCTCCCATTCAGTCGGCAGATAAGATCCAGATGCGGCTGGAGTCGGATATGACGGGTTCTGTGGGAGGCGAGCCGATCTTCCGCTTACAGGATAAGGAAGGCAAGGGGATTGTTGATTATTATGCATTAGATAAGATCAGCAGTTTTCCCAGGAGCGCTTCTTTTGAACTAAACGGTGCAGACAAAACATCTCTGAACAATACCTTTATCTTAGGCAAGACCTTGGAGGTGTCTCTGTATGCTCCGGGAGAGACTGCCGCTCAGATTCGGTATCTGCCTGACAGCGAACAGATTATTTCCAGTGTTCAAAAGGTAATGGATTCCTATAATAAATTAGTAGACAGTACATTGGAGTATGCTGAGAAGAGTGAACAGCCTGTGAAAATGGTACGGGAGCTCAGGGGTGTACTTAGGCCGTATCTCTCCGAGATGGAAGCCTGTGGGATCACCTTGGATGACCAGGGCCATATGGTAATGGATGAGGCATTAGCGGTACAGGCTGCTGAAGAAGGAGATATGGAGAAGACCTTTGGGAAGGAGGCTGGTTTGAACCGCAGGCTGCAGGAGAAGACCAGCGAGATTAAGATCAATCCCATGGAGTATGTAGATAAGATTTTGGTCAGCTATCCGGATTTTAGCAGGCCGCCGAGAGGATTTTCCTATATCACTTCCCTGTATAGCGGGATGCTCTTCAATTATTATTGTTGATAGATAAAGATAAGAATATGGCTGCCACCGGCTGGATCTTCAGCTGTTGTGGCAGCCTTTTTTCTGGCAGGGATTCAGTGCGATGGCGTCCAGGCCGGAATCTTCCCCTGAGATCACAGTAACAATGACTTTGTTGGGGAGGCAGACCAGGGATTCCCCCAGATGGGAGATCTCTTTCTGGTGGACGCAGAGCTTGTCTGGGCAAGTGGCGCTTAGGATCTCTGCCGTCCCGTTATGGATGGACAGTTTATTTTCCCCGCCGTTGGCGCTGGGGATATTCAGAGTGATATCCTCATCCAGGGGGAGGGTGGCAAAAAGGTCTCCCTCCACGGTGACAGTCACGTAAGCTCCCTTCTGACGGTGGGCGGCCCAATAGGCGCCGGCCAGGAGAACTGACAGGAGCAGCATTATAATAAGAAGAAGGATATCATTTTTACGCAGCTTCATAACAAACCTTTCTATTTGCGGTTGAGAGGTTGCGATACTATTGTAGCATGTCTGAGTGAGAATTGCTACAAATTTTCCTTGACGCAGTGTTTATCCTGTGGTATAGTGGATAGGCACGATGTAACAGGTCTTTTTTTTATGCCCAAATTTTCTATGACAAATTCAATCAGATGGAGGTGACAAAAGTCGTGAGAGTAAAGATTACATTGGCGTGTACAGAATGCAAGCAGCGTAATTATGATACGACCAAGGAGAAGAAAAATCATCCTGACAGAATGGAAACTAAAAAGTATTGCAGATTCTGCAGAAGACACACTTTACACAAGGAGACCAAATAATAAGGGTTTTACTGTGACTATGAAAGGAATATGACGTATGGGAGATTCTGAGATCAAAAAAGAAGTAAATGAACAGAACGAACCACAGAAGAACGCAGAAAAGCCTGCAAAGAAAAAAAGCCGTTTTCAGAGTCTGAAGGCGGAGTTCAAACGTATCGTTTGGCCTGACAGGGACAAGGTTGCAAAAGAGTCCGTGGCAGTAATTGTCGTTACAGTTATCTTAGGCATTGTCATTGCATTGCTGGATACAGTGATCAAGGCAGGCCTGGATAAAATTCTTCAGTTAGGATAAGGGAGATAGACTTATGGCAGATGCAGAAGCACATTGGTATGTAGTGCATACCTATTCTGGATACGAGAATAAGGTGAAGATGGATATTGAAAAAACCATTGAGAACCGTAATCTTCAGGATCAGATCCTGGAAGTCTCTGTACCTATGTTGAATGTGGTGGAGGAAAAGGACGAGCAGAAGAAGACCGTCCAGCATAAAATGTTTCCGGCGTATGTCTTGATCAATATGATCCTGAACAATGACACCTGGTATGTTGTCCGCAATACCCGGGGTGTAACAGGTTTTGTAGGACCAGGCTCTAAGCCGGTACCCCTCACCGAGGAAGAAATGGCAAGCATGGGTCTGAAAGCAAATGCGCCCACATGTGAATTTAGTATTGGTGATTCTGTTGTTGTGAAGTCTGGCGTCTGGGAGGACACCGCTGGTATTGTCCGCCAGATCAACCACCAGAGCAGAATGGTTACGATCAATATTGATATGTTTGGTCGGGAGACGCCGGTGGAGATCAGCTTCGATGATGTGGAAAAGGTTTAAATCCCAGCTTGAGAGAGTGAAAAGCATTCTTTTGGGTTTGAATGGGTTTATGTGGTATTCGTTAGGCGCGGAAGATATCCGCAGATTTTACAGGAGGTAAAGAATAATGGCTAAGAAAGTAGAAGGATATATCAAGTTACAGATTCCTGCTGCAAAAGCAACTCCGGCGCCGCCTGTTGGACCGGCGCTGGGTCAGCATGGAGTAAATATTGTACAGTTTACAAAGGAGTTTAATGCGAAGACAGCTGGACAGGAAGGGATGATCATACCGGTTGTTATTACGGTATATCAGGATAAGAGCTTCAGCTTTATCACAAAAACTCCTCCGGCTGCTGTATTGTTGAAGAAGGCATGCAATATCCAATCTGGATCCGGCACGCCCAACAAGACAAAGGTCGCAACTATTTCCAGGGCAAAGCTTCAGGAGATCGCAGAGACAAAAATGCCTGATCTGAATGCGGCCAACCTGGAATCAGCAATGAGCATGATCGCAGGTACAGCCCGCAGTATGGGAATTACCGTAGAAGATTAAGAGAAATGTCATAGAAAAGAAAATCGCAGGATCAGGACTTGTTATAGAAAGAACGTTGTGGGAGGCTGATACCGGAGAGGATCTGCGGCCTGAGAGCCATAGATATCCCAGGTATTCTTAACCCGCCGTTACTACCACCAGGAGGTTATTAATTATGAAAAGAGGAAAAAAATATACAGAGGCTGCCAAGTTGGTTGACAGAATGAAGCAGTATGAGACCGCAGAGGCAGTTGCTTTGCTAAAAAAGACTTCTACCGCAAAATTTGATGAGACAGTAGAAGCCCACATCAGACTTGGTGTGGATGGACGTCACGCAGATCAGCAGGTTCGTGGAGCAGTGGTACTGCCTCATGGGACTGGTAAGACAGTCCGGGTTCTCGTTTTTGCCAAGGGCGAGAAGCTGGATGAGGCGCAGGCTGCAGGTGCTGATTTTGTAGGTGGCGAGGAATTAATCCCCAGGATTCAGAATGATGGATGGTGTGACTTTGATGTAGTAGTAGCTACACCGGATATGATGGGCGTTGTAGGCCGTCTGGGCCGCGTCCTGGGCCCGAAGGGCTTAATGCCCAATCCGAAGGCAGGTACTGTAACAATGGATGTTACAAAGGCTGTCAATGATATCAAGGCTGGTAAGATTGAGTATCGTCTGGATAAGGCCAATATCATCCATGTTCCGGTAGGAAAGGTATCCTTCACAGAGGAGCAGCTGAAAGATAATGTAGCAGCCCTGATGGAGGCGATCCGCAAGGCAAAGCCGGCTTCCGCCAAGGGACAGTACTTTAGGAGCGTTACCCTGGCTGCCACAATGGGCCCGGGAATCAAACTGAGTACAGCAGAATATATGTAAAGAATATATCTGATCTGTAAGGATATAAAATCAGGGATACGATAAAAGGGAGCTGCCCACTGAATGGAATCAGTGGGCAGCTCCCTTTTGGATATCTCCGTTTCCTCTTAGAGGCTGATATCTACTGTGCTGCCGCTGGAAGCGGGAGCAATCGTACTCTTCTGGGCGTTTTCCGTATAGAACGAAAGTTTATGCGCCTCTTTCCCGATTTTTTTGGAATAAGCCTGTATGGACTCCGTCAATGCATTTTTGGAAGAAAATATCCGGGCAATCTTGGAAGGCTCTGCTGTTACAAAGGTAGTCTTATCCAGCTTTAATCTGCCGTTGCTGGTAATAGTGATGCCGATGGATTCCAGACGGTCCTTATCTTCCTTTGTCAATTGGATGATCTGCTTCTTCAGCCCATTAATAGCAGTGCTGTCAGAGGCGGACGCAGAATCCAGGAGATTGTTATAGGTTTCCACATAGAGAGAAACCCCATTGTAAATATCCGTACCATGATCGGAATCATATTCCAGTTCCCGCAGCTGCTTCGCAATCTTCTGCATTGCGCTGGAATCCGCAGACATTAATGTAGTGTTGTCCAGGGAAGTGCGGGTCTCAGCCTTTCTGGCGTCCCGATTCTTGGAATAGATCGATCTCAGATAATAATCATAGCTGTAATTGGCCGTATATACGCTGCTCATGGGAATCCCTCCATCCGTGTTGCAATACTCTCTCTATATAATATCGTCAAAAAAAAGAAAATACTAAGTAAAATACAAAAAAATTCATGAAAATTCATGAATTAGAAAAATATTCTTGTGATGAAATTCCAGAAGTGGTATGGTATTCGTTGGACCGAAATATATATCTGGTGGGGGAAGGGATGGAAATACATGGTCCTGCAGCATGGAGGAAGCTATGGAGTATCACAAAATAACATTGAAGGATAAGGAATGGATGGATCAGGTATTCCATATGGAACAAAAGAGAGCCTGTGAATTCTGTTTTGCCAATAATTTTTTGTGGAAAAGGATATATCCGCTGGAGGTGGGGGAAAGGCATGGCTGCCTGAGCATGAGATACCTATGGGATGGGCGGGAGCGTTACGTTTATCCCTGTGGAGGGGGAGACAAATATCAGGTTCTGCTGGAATTGAGACAGGAAATGAAGGCGGCTGGACAAAAGCTGCTCCTTACCGGCATGGATGAAAGAGACTGCCGCCAATTGGAACAATGGTTCCCCGGAGAATTTACTATGGCTTGTGACCGGGACTACTCGGATTATATTTATCTTCGTCAGGACCTGACAGAGCTAAAGGGAAAGAAATATCATGGCAAACGGAATCATATTGCACGTTTCCAGGACCGCCCATGGAGTTATGAGCGGTTGGGTTCCGATAATCTGGAGGAATGCCGGAGCATGCTGGAACAGTGGAAAGCAAGGCAGGCGCAGCGTTGGAACTGGCGCATGGAAGCAGAATATCAGGTAGTGCAGGATGCGCTGACCTGGTATCTTCCCTTGAAGCTGGCGGGCGCTCTGATCCGCCGGGAAGGCAACATTGTGGCGTTTTGTATCGGGGAACCCCTTAACGAGGATACCTTTGTTGTCCATTTCGAGAAGGCATTTGCCGATGTGCAGGGAGCATACCCGATGATCAACCAGCAGTTCGCAGAGAGAGAATGTGGGGATTATCAATACATTAACCGGGAGGAGGACGATGGGGAGGAAGGCCTGCGGAAGGCAAAAATGTCCTATCACCCCATATGGCTTCAAGAAAAATTTACAGCGGTAGAAAAATGACATGCATTGTGTTATGATATTTTTAATAACTTACGAAAGGGACCGATCTGTATGGAAGAGTTTGCCTATAGCTGTGATAAAGAGGAGCTGATCTGTATGCTGCAGGAGTGCATCCGGGAGTATGGGCTGGAGCAGAGTAAAAAAGCGCTTCCTTTTGCGCTGGAGATGCACCGGGGACAGAAACGGAAAGAAGGGATCCCTTATATCGTTCATCCCATGACGGTGGCATGCCATTGTCTGGCAGCAGGTCTTTGTGAGGATGAAGTGATCGCAGCCGCCCTTCTTCATGATGTGTGTGAGGATTGTCCGGTCACGCCCCGGGAACTGCCAGTCAATGAAAAGACCCAGAGAATCGTAGCCTACCTTACTTACGACAGAAGGCCGGAGGAGGACAAGACAGCAGCTCACAGGCGGTATTACCGGAACATGAGGGAATGCAGGGAGGCCTGCATCATCAAGCTTTTCGACCGCTGCCATAACATTTCCTCCATGCCTGGTATATTTTTGGGAGCCAAGCTGCGGGCCTATATTGATGAGACAAGAGAATATATCATCCCCCTGATAGAGTATACCAGGGGGAAATATCCGGAACTGCGGCCGGCGGTATTCCTTTTAGAATATCAGATCAGAAGTATACTTCTGACAGCAGAGAGCGGGCTCGCCTGAAAAGCTTCCGTTCTCAGCGGAAAGTCCGTTTCACATATTTCCGGTATTTGGCCATTTCCTTTTTCGTAGCCGGTTTGTTCATATAGGCGTAACTGAACAGGACGAAGCCCTGGCAGTCGTTCTGGTTTCCCTTTTTGATCTGGGTGACAATATTGTTATGCTTATGCGTCCAGCCGGGATCGGCGGAGCTGCGCACCCCAGCCTTGTATAGCGCCAGGCCTACATACATGGGGGTATCGCTCTGGTTAAGGTCCGTCCATTTGTGCAGGGTGTTTGTATATAGCTTTGTAGTATGTCCCTGGCTTATGTATTGATCGGACCAGTAAATCTGGGGAAGGATATAATCCACATAGCCGTCCGTAGAGAGCCAGGTATCCAGATCGCAGCCGATGCTTTCTGCATATTCAATATTTCCTGCGGGGCTAATGCCAAACTGAAGCTTTTTATTGTATTTTTTCACCGTTTTATAAACACTGCGGATCATCTTGTTTACCGCTTTCTTCCGGTTTGCGACAGAGACTTTGGAATATTGATGCCCCGGCGCTTTGGAAGGATAAAAATAATCGTCAAAATGGATGCCATCCACATCATAATTCTGGATGATTTCCCGGACCTCCCGAAGGATCCGGTTGGTAGAGGCCTGCTTTGCAGGATTAAACACATATTTCATCGTCTTTCGATAAGGATTGATCCAGGCATGGAAAGAGATATCATATTTATGCGCTTTCTCCACCAGGATTTCCAGGGGATCGTAGTTAGGACGTTTCTTTCCCATAGAAGTACACCATTTCAGAAACTTACTGGGATAAATGGCATTATTCTTGGGAATAACATGGACATAGGCGGTATTGATCCCGTCTTTTTTCAATTGTTTAAATAGCTGGTCCGCATTCTGCGTAAAAACGGATTCTGATTTATTGTATAAGCCTGCAGGCTTAAAATCTATGTAAGAGATCCATACTCCCCGGACGTAATCGGGAGACAGGGTGATCCCGCTGCCTGTGGCAGGGGTGACAGCCTCAGCCCTGCCGGTGCCGGGGGCATTTCGATCCGGCAGGAGCAGGGCCCCCATAAGGATCATTAAAAGGAGCAGGATAATGGCGCCCTTCTGGAACAGTTCTTTTCTGGCCATATCTTTCTTGTTCATAATCCACCTCACTATGTAATATATAATAACTAATAAAGCATCCGTATAAAGGATTGACAGCCAACCGTATTAAATTATATTTTACAGCTATGTCTATTTTATGGCAAGTATCTGGAAATATCCGCCAAATCTGAATATTTTGGAAAGAAACTTCCTGTACTTCCCACAGGAGAAAGACATGGATGTTCTTGTCAATCCAGGGGGTTATATGTTAGAATTAAAGGGATTAGCAAGAGGCGAAAGAACATTGGATAAAGGAGAAAAATAATGTTTGCTGATGAAAATGTGATTAGAATCAAACATGATGTACTGTATGAGGTTGCCAAGCTGGCATTTGACGGAGAGTTGGAAGAGAAGAGAGATTTCCTTCCCAACAAGATGATCCCCGGCCCCACACCCCAATTCCGTTGTTGTGTTTATAAAGAGAGAGAGATCATACGCCAGAGAATCCGTCTGGCAGAGGGAAAAGCGGCAGATGAAGAGGATAATGGCAATGTTGTCCAAGTTATCAGCACAGCCTGTGAGGACTGCCCGATCTCCAGTTATATCGTAACGGACAATTGCCAGAATTGTCTTGGAAAGGCGTGTGTCAATGCCTGTAAGTTCGGCGCTATTACTGCAGGTGATAAGCGTTCTCATATTGATGCGGCCAAATGTAAGGAATGCGGCATGTGCGCCAAGGCGTGCCCGTACAATGCCATTGCCCACCTGAAGCGGCCCTGCAAGTTTGCCTGCCCGGTAGATGCCATTACCTACAATGAATATGGCGTGTCCGTGATCGATGATAAGAAATGTATCCGCTGCGGCCTCTGTATCCATAAATGTCCTTTTGGGGCAATCGGTTCCAAGACGTTTATCGTAGATGTGATCAATGCGCTGAAGTCCCACAAGAAGGTATATGCCATGGTAGCCCCGGCAACGGAGGGACAGTTTGGCGCTACCATTACCATGAAAAGCTGGAAAGAGGCTTTGAAGAAAGTAGGCTTTACCGATATGATAGAGGTAGGGCTGGGCGGCGATATGACCACTCAGAGTGAAGCTGAGGAATGGCTGGAGGCATATGGAAACGGAGAGAAGAAGACCACCTCCTGCTGCCCCAGTTTTGTTAATCTGATCCGGAAACATTTTCCGGAGAGTGCGGATAAGATTTCTACTACGGTATCTCCTATGTGCGGAGTGTCCCGCATGCTGAAGGCAAAAGAGCCAGACTGCTATACTGTATTTATTGGACCCTGTATTGCGAAGAAATCTGAGGTAAAGGATCAGAAGATCAAGGGCAATGCAGATGCGGTGCTGACCTATAGTGAGATCCGGGCTATTATGAAAGCCAGGGACGTTAAGCTGGAGCCTGCGGAGAATGATTATCAGGAGGCCAGCATTTTCGGCAAGCGTTATGCCAATGCCGGCGGCGTGACCGATTCTGTCCTTCAGTATATGAAGGAGACAGACCAGGAGGTAGATGCAAAGGTATGCAGGGCCAATGGCGCAACGGAATGCAAGAAAGCATTGATGCTGTTAAAGGCGGGCCGTCTGGAGGAAGATTTCATTGAAGGAATGATCTGCGAAGGCGGCTGCGTAGGCGGACCCAGCGGTTTTGAAAAGCAAAATGTGGCAAAGAGAGTAAGGGATACCCTGATTGCAGAGGCAGATAACCGGACGATCGTAGAGAATCTGCAGAATTATGATATGGCATCCTTCTCCATGCACAGAGAATAGAGAATATTTAGAAGGAGATAATGGATTTTTCCAAAATCACGCATACAATCCTTTATTTAACAAATACTATCCTATAGACAACTGATTACATTAAATGGAGGATGAATAAATATGAGAGCGACAGGAATTACCAGGCGCATCGATGATTTGGGAAGAATTGTGATACCAAAGGAAATCCGCAGAACAATGCGGATCCGCGAAGGCGACCCTTTGGAGATTTTTACAGACAGAGAAGGGGGGATCATACTGCGCAAGTATTCCCTGATCGGAGAGATGGGAGAATTTGCCCGGCAGTATGCGGATTCCCTGGCACAGACGACAGGGCATATTGTGGCTATTTCTGACAGAGATCAGATTATCGCCGCCTCTGTGGGGATCCGAAAAGACATTTTGCACAAGCCCATTAGCAAGGAGCTGGAACAGGTGATCGATGAGCGAGAGACTGTAGTGGCCAAAGGCGACAGCGCAGATTACCGCAGTGTCTGCCTGGAACCTCAGCATTATGCATGGGAGGTGATCTGCCCTATCTTGACAGAGGGCGATGCTGTGGGAGCAGTGATCATCCTGACCAGAGACTCCAGAGAACAGTTAGGAGAGGCGGAGAAGAAGTTGGCAGCCAGCGCCGCCGGTTTTCTGGGGAGGCAGATGGAACAATAGACACAGAATAGGATGCAGCCTGAGTACAGCCCGAACTCTGCTTCGGGTCTGGGACTTGGGCTGCTGTTATATCCGGGCAGGCAGGGAGAGATAGAGACAGAGGAAGTATTCTACTTGCGTAGAATTATAAGTTTCAAAGCAAAATTTGTAAAAAAATTGAATAGTTTGGAAAGAATTCGGGAAAATCCTTGACAAATAGGCATAATAAGGGTATAAATAACATGTAAGTTTTTTACGGAAATATTAATTTTTTTTGAGGAGGAGTTATCCATGAACAAGACAGAATTAGTTGCAGCTATGGCTGAGCAGGCAGAGCTTTCTAAAAAAGATTCCGAGAAGGCTTTAAAGGCATTCATTGATGTTGTTACAACTCAGTTAAAGAAGGGTGACAAGATTCAGCTGGTTGGTTTCGGTACATTTGAGGTTGTAAAGAGAGCTGCTAGAGAAGGAAGAAATCCTTTGACAGGCGAGAAGATGAAGATCAAAGCCTCTAAGGCGCCTAAGTTTAAGGCTGGTAAGGCTTTAAAGGATGCTGTAAACTAATATTGCGTTATGGTATTGTTGACATAAGGCTGTCTGCTGGTTGGACAGCCTTTTTGTTTGGGAAGGAGGAAGGGCAGGGCTATGCGGTTGGATAAATATCTGAAGGTATCCCGGCTGATCAAACGCAGGCCGGTAGCTAATGAAGCCTGCGATGCAGGCAGGATCAAGGTGAATGATAAAGTAGCGAAGGCCTCCCTGAATGTTAAGGTAGGAGATATTATAGAGATTGGTTTTGGGGATAAGACGGTCCGGGTGGAGGTATTGAGCCTGGAGGAGACTTATAAGAAGGATGAGGCCAGGGAATTGTATAAAGTGCTAAGCTGACATCGGCTGAGGCAGGGATCCTGTTCTAAAGAAAGGCTTATCTTCATATATTGTTCTTAACTGGACAATGGATGAAGGAGGTCTTTTTTTATATGGAGGAAAGAGAAACGAGAGGGGTTCATAAAGTATACCTGAATGGTCGCCGGACTGCGGTATTGTCCGGGGTCAGGGATGTGCTTTCCTTTGATGCCAAGGAGGTATATCTGGAGACAGAGCAGGGGATCCTGCTGATCCAGGGGGATGAACTTCACGTGAACCGCTTGTCGCTGGAAAAGGGCGAGGTAGATGTAGACGGCAGGATCGACAGCTTTGCCTATTCGGACAAAGAGCAGACAGAGAAGAAAGCCGCTTCCTTCTTTGGGAGGATGTTTCAGTGAGCCAGGTTATAGAAGGACAGGTTAATTTTGTAGTGGCGGCCCTGTGTAATGGAATGCTGTTGATCGCAGGCTATGACCTGCTTCGGCTGTTACGCTGGATCGTACCCCACTCTAAGGCCTGGGTGGTGATGGAAGATCTGTTGTATTGGCTGTTGGCGTCCGTTCCTACTTACTATCTGTTCTTTTGCTATAATGAAGGGATCATCCGATGGTATGGCCTTTTAAGCCTGCTGGCCGGCGGGGTGCTGTATGAAAGGGGGATTAGCCTGCCCATACGCAGCTGCCTGAATCGATGGGCGTCCGGATGGAGGAGATATTGGGGGCAGCGTTGGAGACGCCAGCGGATGCGGATGAGAAAGAAGAAGGAACTGCGCAGGCAGAGGGATCAGGAAAAGCGAAAGAGGCAGGAGGAGAAGGCCAGAAAAAGAAGAGAGGAAAAAGAGAAGAGAAAGCTCCAGAAGAAGAAAAATAAAGAGAGGGAAATAGCGTAGGGAACAACAGTTCTGGATTGCGTAAATCCCTAAAATATAGTATAGTAAAAGAACTAACTCGATGGGGTGTAACGCCGATAAATCGGGGCTTTGAGCGGAATCAGAAAAAAGAAAAAACAGACTGCAAGATGTTGTATTTGATCGTGAATGGAGAACAATATCTTGTAGTGGGGAATGGAAAGTTGGTGGACTAATGGCACATCCGAGAAGCAGGAGAAGGAAAAAGCTGAGTCGGTTTACAATATTTGGCGTAACTATACTATGCGCAGTATTATGCAGTATCCTGGCTTATAAAAATCAGTCCTTAGAGGCAAAAAGTGCAGAATATTCCCAGCAGATCCAGGAATTGAGAGCGGAACAGGAGGATTTGAGATCCGAGACAAAGGAACTGGAGGAATATAAATCTTACGTTAAGACAGACAAGTTTGTAGAAGATGTTGCCAGAGAAAAACTGGGGCTGGTATATCCTGATGAGGTTATCTTCGAGCCGGAGGAACAATAACAGGCTACAGAGAGTTGAATGAAAATATAATAATGAGATGCAGGGCATTTAGAAGGGCAGCAGGCTCCTCTAAATGCTTTTTTACTGTATGATATTTTATCATTCTGCTTCAGACCCGGACAAAGTTCCAGGATGAAGGGCATATGAAGAGATAGCTGAGCCGGGTAACGATAAGGGCGGAAGGGCTGAAAGGCGATTTGAGGGTTGGGATGTCGAAGGCTTTTTGGGACAGGTTTCTGAGATTTGACAAATTATGCGGAACAACTTTTCTATACTTTGTGACACAATTCTTTGGGGAAAGAATGCATTACAAATCACAGAGGGAAAGGAAGTTGTAAGAAATGAGGAATATTCAGAAGAGGGTGTTGTTACAGATCGCACTGGGCTTCTTGCTTGGGAGAGTGGTACTCTTCGACAGGAATCCGGTGGGAGCCGCTTATTTTGTCGCCGGCTTTGTGCAGGGAGGGGCGGCGCTTCCGGTAGGGATCGCAGTCTGCCTGGGGATGATCACGGTCCTGCCGGTGGAGGCTGTGCTGCGTTACAGCCTGTCGATGGTGTCTGTAGGAATAGCCGCAGATCTCCTGCGCCATCGGCAGATCCGGGTAAAAATGGGGCATTGCGCCTTGATCATGGCTGTGATGCTGGGAGTGTTTTCAGCGATACAGCTGTCAATGATGCCATTTCTGCCCAGAGATATCGTATTCGGGGCCGCAGATATTATATTAGTATTAGTATTTTCCAGGGTACTATATGAGGGACAGGGATATCTGCTCCATGCCAGGCATCGGCCCATGGATAACGAAGAAATGATCAGCCTGATCATTATAGGGGCAATGGCTGTGTACGGTCTGCCGGATATCCTTATTGGGGATGTATTTCTGCCAGAGCTGGCCATCTATCTGTTTCTGCCGGTGATCGGATACCAGTATGGCGCCGGCATGGGAGCCGTGGCAGGGGCGGCAGGGGGGATCCTTCTTGCTTTATTCGGACAGGACAGCGATTGTATCGGAATGCTGTGCCTGCTGGGAATCTGCGCCGGAATGCTGCGCAGGCAGGGAAAGGTGTGGATGTTGTCTGCGTTTCTGATGACAGCGGTTGCATTGGGGTATATTGTCTGTGGACAGATTCCGGCAGAGGGAACATTAAAGGCAATTATAATAGACGGCATTGTCCTGCTATTGATTCCTGATCGCTATCTGCGGAAGATACGTTTTCCCCGGGGGCTGTGGGAAGAAAAGTGGTCCCGGGAGGAGCTTGGGGGATTGATGAAATATAAGCTGGAGGATTACGCCCGCTCCTTTCAGGAACTCTCCAAAGTGATGAGGCGGGAGAGCAGAAGTAAGGAGGGGATCGATCGGCGGGATATGCGGAGATTGATGCAGGATATGTCAGAGCAGATCTGCGGCCGGTGCGAGCATCGCAACAGCTGTATGGGGCAGGCGGCGCTGGGCCGTCCGGAGACATTGGGCAATTTGGCGCTGGCTCAGGAGCAGGGCAGTCTGATCCTGGAACAGATGCCGGCAGAATTTGCCAGGGAATGTATCCATCCTCAGCGATTTTTGTCAGAGACCAATCAAAATATCCGTATGGCCAGAATGCTTATGGGATTTCAGAACCGCATGGCCCAAAACCGCCAGGTCATTGCAGGGCAGATGGAGCAGGTAGGGCAGCTGCTGGGGGAGCTGGCAGAGGATATGCTGCATATCCGTCCCGTGTCAGGAGAATTAGAGGAGGAGATATGCAAGGGATTGTCCTCCATGAATGTTTCTGTAAAGAATCTGGCATTCTATGAGAACAAGGAAGGGCGGATGGAGGTCCATATGCTGGCCGGGACAGTGCGGGGGAGACTGGCGACAGCCAAGGAAGCGGCCGGGGTATTGGCAGAGATAACCGGTAAGCCATTTGTCGTCTCTGCGGAATCCCGACATGTAATCCCGCATAAAGAAACAAGGCTGGTCTTTCAGGAGGACACCTCTTTTCATGCGGTGACAGGGGTGGCCCGGATTCCCAAAGAGGGAGAAGAGATTTCAGGAGACACCTTCACCTGTCTTTATCTGCCTAATGGGGAATTGCTTCTGGCCCTGTCGGACGGTATGGGGAGCGGAGAAGAGGCTATGGAGGAAAGCCAGACTGTCATAGAACTGCTGGAACAGATGACCGAAGCAGGCTTTTCTAAGATAGCGGCTATGAAACTGATTAATTCCCTGTATCTGCCGGAGGACGATAATACAAGCTATGCTACGGCGGACGTATCGATACTGAATCTTTATGAAGGGACCTGCCAGTTTGTTAAAAATGGCGCCGCAGCCACCTGGATCCGCCATGAGCGAGAGGTAGAGCGGGTGGAGGGACAATCCCTTCCTGTGGGGATTCTGCAGGAAGCAGAGCCCTATTTTGGAAAAAGCAGGATATCTTCCGGAGATTATGTTATAATGATGACAGACGGGGTGTCCGATGCATTTGCCCAGCGGGAAAAGGAATGGGAACAATTTCTCCTGCGGTGCAGGGCGGTTAATCCTCAGGAGATGGCAGAGCAGATCTTGGAAGAGGCGGTGAGCTGCCAGGACACAGTAAAGGATGACATGAGTGTTATTGTGGCCGGAGTATGGGAACAATAGACCAGTCAGAGGGGATCGCCGACAAAAGAAAGAGAGGTATGGTGGATACAGGATTTTATAATCGGATAAAAACATATTGTATAGAGAATCATATAATAGAAAAACAGGATAGGATATTGATCGGCCTGTCTGGCGGGGCGGACTCTGTATTTCTAAGTGTGTTTTTGAAAAGGCTGGCCGGGGAATGGGGACTGTCCCTGGGGGCAGTCCATATCAACCATGGCATCCGGGGGGCGGAGGCAGACCGGGATGAGGCGTTCTGTCTCCAGCTGGCAGAAGAATTGGATATTCCCCTGAGCGTTGTCAGGGCAGATATTCCGCAAATAGCCAGGGAGCAAGGGCTGTCCCAGGAAGAGGCAGGAAGAGACCTTCGCTACCAATGGATGGAGAAGCTTCGGCAGGAAGGGGATTATCACAAGATTGCTGTAGCCCACCACCGGAATGACCAGGCGGAAACGGTGTTACTTCAGCTGCTGCGGGGAAGCAGCCTTCGGGGGCTTGGGGGGATGCGGCCTGTGCGGGACAGAGTGATCCGCCCCCTGCTGGAAACTGAACGGGGAGAGTTGGAAGAACAGCTGAGGCAGCAGGGGATTTCCTGGTGCATAGATTCTACCAATCTCCAGGACGGCTACACCAGAAACCGACTGCGCAACCAGCTATTGCCCTTACTGGAAGAATATGCAGGAGGCCGGGCAGTGGAACACCTGTGCCGTACAGCCCGCCTGCTTCAGGAAGATTATGATTATATCCGCTGTGGGATGGAAGAGGCATGGGAAGAACTGATAGAAGTGGGGGAAGCGGGACAGGACCCTGGAGGAGGAGTCTGGCGGCCGGAGGCGGGCTGCGGCAAAAGGATTGATAGATTCTGCAGGGTCTCCCTGGACGCTTTTCACCGGCTTCCCGTTGCCCTTCAAAGGGAATTGCTCCTGGAAATGATGGCCTATATTGGAGAAAGCCGGAAGGACTTAGGATTTCGCCATGTAGAAAGTGTGTTGGAATTATCCCGGGGGAATGCGAATAAGAAGCTGGAGCTGCCCTATCAGATGGCGGCAGGACGGGATTATGATTTTCTGTGGCTGGGGCGCTATCAGGTCATAGAGGAGGAACCCGGGAATCCCGGAGATCAGGAGAAATACTGCTGGGATCCCGGAGAGAGCGGAGAGAAGGAGTTTGTCCTTCCGGGAAATGGAGGAAGGGACATTAAGATTGCCTTACAATGCGAGGAAGAAGGCGTCTGGGAAAAGGAAGCGCTGAAAAATGACTGTACGAAATGGTTTGATTGTGCTAGAATAAATTGCATGCTGGAATTTCGGTATCCAAGGCAGGGGGATTATTTTCAGCTGTCAGAGACAGGTGGGCGCAAGAAGCTCAGCCGTTTTTTGATGGAGGCAAAGATCCTGCCGGAGAGGAGAAAGAAGGTCTGGGTGCTGGCAGCAGGCAGCCATATCCTCTGGATTCCAGAATTGGGGCGCACCAGCGCCGCATTCTACGTAAATGAGGATACCAGGACAGTATTGTGCGCAAGGTACGAGTTGTTGTAAGAAAAGAGGTTAATTGTGAGAGAAATCGTACATGAGATGTATTCGGAGGAACAGGTGGAAGAAAGGATCGATCAGCTGGCGGAGGAGATCAACCGGGATTATCAGGGAAAGTCCCTGCATCTGATCGGTCTTTTGAAGGGGAGTGTATTTTTCTGCTGTGAGCTGTCCAAGCGTCTGACCATGCCTGTGACAATGGATTTTATGTCGGTGTCCAGCTATGGAGATAGCACGGTAAGTTCCGGCCGGTTGAATATCAAGAAGGACTTGGATGAATCGATAGAAGGTCTGGATTGTATCATTGTGGAAGACATTATCGATTCCGGCAATACGCTGGCCAGGACACAGCAGCTGTTACAGGGCAGACAACCGTCCAGCCTGAAGATCTGTACGCTGCTGGATAAGCCAGAGAGGCGGGAGACACCGGTGGAGGTGGATTATGTCGGCTTTACATCGCCGGATGAATTTGTGGTGGGATATGGATTGGATTATGCCCAGAAGTATCGAAATCTTCCTTATATAGCCACCCTGGAATTTTTGGAAGAATAAAATAGAAGGAGAGAGCAGATGAACAAGCGGATGAAAACAGGATATGGTTATTATCTTCTGATTCTTATTATCATTGTGGCTGCAGTCTACTTTTCCAGCAGGATCAGCGGCTCGCAGACAAATTACAATTTCACCCAATTTCAACAGGATGTACAGAAAGGCAAGATATCCTTTGTGGAAATCCTTCAGAATGAGGAGGTCCCTACCGGCCGGGTCAATGTAACCTTTGACAGCGGGCAGACTGCCAGCTTTTATGCTACGGATGTGAAAGAGGTAGAGAAGCTGCTCTGTACGGTAGAGGGATTGCAGAACAACTATGTCATGAAGGATGTTCAGAAGCCTTCCTGGATTTTGACTACTCTTCTTCCCTGTGGGCTGGGGGTTCTGATCATTTTCTTTTTATTCTCCTTCCTGTCGGCGCAATCACAGGGGCAGGGAGGCGGCAACGCCAAGATGATGAACTTTGGGAAGAGCCGCGCGCAGCGCATTGATCCCCAGGATCCTCATTCCAAGACCTTTGCAGATGTTGCCGGGCTGAAGGAGGAGAAAGAGGAGCTTGCGGAGATTGTAGATTTCCTGGCAGATCCGGGAAAGTATACGGAGATTGGCGCCAGGATTCCCAAAGGAATTATCCTGGTAGGGCCTCCCGGAACCGGTAAAACCTTATTGGCCAAGGCCATTGCCGGAGAAGCAGGAGTTCCTTTCTTCAGCCTGTCCGGCTCGGACTTTGTAGAAATGTTTGTAGGTGTGGGCGCTTCCCGGGTAAGAGACATGTTTGCCGAGGCTAAGAAAAGCGCCCCATGTATTGTATTTATCGATGAGATTGATGCTGTGGCAAGGCGCAGAGGCTCCGGCCTGGGCGGCGGGCATGATGAGAGGGAGCAGACCTTGAACCAGATGCTGGTGGAAATGGATGGGTTTGGCGTGAACGAAGGGATCATTGTAATGGCGGCTACGAACCGGGTGGATATTCTGGATCCTGCCATCCTGCGGCCGGGCCGTTTTGACCGGCGGATCTCTGTCGGCCGGCCGGATGTCCGCGGACGGGAGGAGATCCTTCAAGTCCATGTAAAGGGAAAGCCTCTCAGTGATGACGTAGACCTGAAGCGCGTAGCCCAGACTACAGTAGGCTTTGCCGGGGCAGATCTGGAGAATTTGGTGAATGAGGCCGCTATTGCCTGCGCTAAGGATGGAAGAAAATGCATCAGCCAGGCAGATATTGACCGTTCCTTTATTAAAGTCGGTATTGGCGCAGAGAAGAAAAGCCGCGTTATTTCCGAGACAGATAAGAAGATTACAGCATACCATGAAGCGGGGCATGCCATTCTGTTTCATGTTCTGCCCAAGGTGGGGCCGGTGCATATCATTTCCGTAATCCCTACCGGGGAGGGAGCGGCCGGCTATACTATGCCGGTGCCGGAAAAGGATGAAATGCATGTGACCAAAGGCGAGATGCTGCAGCAGATCATGGCTACCCTGGGAGGCCGGATCGCAGAATCCCTGATTTTTGATGACATTACTACGGGAGCTTCCCAGGATATTAAGCAGGCCACCTCTACAGCCAGGGATATGGTCACGAAATATGGATTTTCCGAGAACGTAGGCATGGTAAATTATGCCGATTCCGATGAAGTCTTTGTAGGAAGGGACTACGGCCACACCAGCCGCTCATTCAGCGAAGAGGTAGCAAAGAATATTGATGCAGAGGTAAAGGGGATCATTGATGACTGCTACAGGGAGGCGAAAAAGCTTCTGGAGGAGAATATGGAGGTACTCCATAAGACAGCCCGGCTCCTCATTGAAAATGAGAGAGTAACCCGGGAAGAATTTGAGGCATTGTTTGACGGGCAATAGATCCCTAAAGAAGAAATAGATACCCCGATCCATAGGATTACAAAACAAAGATCAAAAAACAGCCGGTTGTTATCCATTTTTTTGGAGATAAGCCGGCTGTTTCTCTGATCTGGCGGAAAAATGCACAAAAACTTTTTAGAAACAGTAGTAAGTTTATGCACACTTTATCCGCCGCTACTGCTATACTAATCATCGTAAACCCCAATACATTACATAGTTTTTGCTACACCCCATAAGTAACAAAAATACCTTCTCCAAAAGAGGAACTGTTTCTCAGAAATGGTTCCTCTTTTACTTTTGTCTCTAATACTGGACTTCTGGGAAATGAAATGATATACTATCCTAATGATATGCTATCCTAATGATATGCTATCATAGTGATATCTCATCATAAGAAATTACGAAGAAAGGAACAGAAAACTATGGCATTGTTACAGGATTGGAGAGAATATGCATACGGCGTAGATATTAATTCAAAGGCAGGAAAGGCGATCTGGGGGAAGTATTTTGCCGAGGAAAAGGCTGTTTATGAGCAGCTCCTGGCCCAGCCGGAGGTAGTCGTGACGGGTACAGTGAAGGAGCTGGCAGAAAAATATAATATGGAACTGAAGTATATGGTAGGTTTTCTGGATGGGATCAATGAGAGCCTGAAGACTCCCAATCCTATTGAAGATATGACAGAGGATACCCAGGTAAGCCTGGATATCGATCTGGAACAGCTGTACTATCATATGGTGGAGGCTAAGGCAGACTGGCTGTATGAACTGCCGGCCTGGGACGGCCTGCTGACCCAGGAGAGAAGGAAGGAGCTGTATCGGGAGCAGAAAAAGTCTGGCACGGTAGTGAAAGGGAAGAAGGTAGGAAGAAACGATCCCTGTCCGTGCGGTTCGGGAAGAAAATATAAACAATGCTGTGGAAGGTGACATGCCCGCATGGAACTGGCAGAAAGATAAGATAAAGGCTGATAATGCAAAAAATCATTCTAAAGAGACGGAAAACATCCCTTTAGAATGATTTTGTTTTATATCCATATTGAGCTGCCCCAGGAGGCATAAGGATTACTGCGAAGTTGAAGATCAGCTAGATTAACTGCATCTGCACATCTTTTGTCAAAACATCCGTATAGCTGAAGGAAACGGTCTGAATCGTATCATCCAGCTTATTCTCGATCTCTACCAGGAAAATACTGGGATACGTCTTGCTGATCACACCCTCTGTCACATCGATTTTGTGTCTGCCGCGATTGGCCCGGATCTTTACTTTGTTCCCAATATTTTTATCTACAGATAATCTTACTTTTCTAATGTCTGCCTGACTCATTTTTCACCTATACCTTTCATACGGGATTGTTAAAAATCAAAGTAACGGGGGAAGATTCTATAACAATCGTTTACATTACATTCCAACTTTAGCACGAAAAGGCGAAAAAGTCAATTTTTGCAAGGTTTGGAAGGCTTATCTATTGGTAAAACCGCTTTAAAAAATGAGAAATAATTTTGTCAGAATTGTAGAAAATTTTAGTTAAGTTTTTTTGAAAAAGGGAAATGAACAGAAGAAAGCTGTCAAAATGCACAATGAAAAAATATAAAATATGTGCAAAACAGATAAAAATGAAAAATATTATAAAAAACGCTATATATTGGAGCTGTAATGTCGAAAGTAACAATATTTTGTAGCTGATATGGACTTCTTGCACCGGGTATGATAGAGTAAAAAAAGCTTGCATGGAATGGAGATAGTTGGAATGAATCATATTATGATAGATCTGGAAATGAATACGATCCAGCGGAGGATATCGGAAGACAAACGGCTGTCCAGTGAATTGATTGAGATTGGCGCCGTGAAAATGGATGAGAACTATGAGGTGACGGATAAATACCAATCCTATGTATCTCCCCAATATGGGGAAATGGATGTGCTGATCACGCAGCTCACCGGTATCACGGATGATATGCTGGAAGGCGCACCCTGCTTTCAGGAGGCATTGGATGCGTTTGCCCGGTGGATCGGAGAGGAGCCGGCCCGCTTCTATTCCTGGAGTATGGCCGATCTGCGCCAGTTTCAGAACGAAGCCGCCTTTAAGGGCTATACCGGGGAGATCATTGCCAGGATGGAGAAGAATTGGACGGATTTTCAGCAGGAATACAGCCGCCTTCTGGGAATATCCCGGAAAATAAAATTAAATGAGGCAGTAGGGGCAGCAGACTATGAATTTACCGGGGATCAGCATACTGCCCTGGCAGACGCCGTCAATACGGCAGAAATCTTGCGGCTGTCCAAGGATCCCAAGGAGTTCGAGAGGGTAATGAAACCAGTGTTGGATCTGTTCCGGCCAGAGAAAAAGGAGCAGACGCTTTTGGAAATGCATCCGGAGTTCTTTGCTGCATTATTGAAGAATCTGCCTGAGAATCAGGAAGAAAGCTAAGATTCCCGCCTGCGGAGAAGGAACATTGCCACAGAGGAGGAAATGATGATGCCATAGCCGATATAACTAAGGAGGTCCGGCAGTTCTCCCAGGAACAGATAGCCTAAAAGCCCCGCAAAAAATATTTGAGAATAATCGTATACGGACAGTTCGCTGGCAGGGGCATGGCTGTATGCGGCAGTAATGGAAAACTGCCCTCCGGCGGCGGCAAGTCCGGCCAGCAGCAGAAAGGATGTCTGGGCAGGCGACATGGGAGTGAAATGCAGGATGCAGTAGGGGAGGGAACAAAGGCAGGAAAACAGGGAGAAGAAAAAGACAATAAAGGGGCCGGGTACTCCCTGTCCGGAAGCCATCCGCACTAAAGTGTAGGCCAGCCCGGCAAAGGCTCCTCCCAGCAGGCCGACCAGGGCAGGGAAGGAGAGCAGATTTTCCCCGCCGGGGCGGAGGATAAATAAGGTTCCCAGAAGAGCGGCAGCCACACAGCAAAGCTGATAAGGCTTTGCTTTTTCTTTTAGCAGAAACCAGGAGAACAAAATGGCAAAAAAGGGAGACAGTTTATTTAACATAGATGCATCGGAAATAGCAAGATGGTCGATGGCATAAAAATTAAAAAAGATGCCCAGGGTGCCGGACAGCGCCCGCCCGATCAGGACAGGAAGCTGCCGGCGTTCACAGCCCAGGGGGATCTGATTCCTGCGCAGGATATATAAGGCGAAAAGGATAGCCACTGCATTGCGGAAGAAGGCCTTCTGCAGGGTGGGGATATCCCCTGCCTGTCTGACAAAAAGGTTCATCAGTGAAAAGAAAAAGGCTGCGCAGAGAATACATAGGATCCCTTTGGCTCGTTCTGACATGGCGTTCTCCTTATCTATTTTTTAACAACCACTTTCAGCCGGGCTGTTTTTTTGTTATAGGTGCGTACCTTAATGTAAGCTGTCCCCTTCTTCAGAGCCGTAACCTTTCCCTTGTCAGAGACAGTAGCCACCTTTTTATTAGAGCTGGACCAGGTACGTTTATAACTGGCAGCGCCAGAAGGAAGCTTTAATTTAGCCTGGAAAGATTTCCCCTTTTTAATCTTCTTCGTTTTGGCAGGGGAAATCTTTGCCTTAGAGGGAGCCTTCTTGACCTTCACCTTCAGTTTGGCCGAATTGCCGTTGGCAGATATGGTGATTTTCGTGCTTCCTACATTATTAGCTGAGAGCAGGCCTACATTAGTAATGGTGGCCACCCCGCTGTCCAATGTGGAGAAGGACAGTGTCTGATCGGAAATGATCCGTATCGTCTCTCTCTTTCCCAATGTAATGCTCGACTTGCTCAGCTTGATCCCGGTAGCTGTCACGGCAGCCGTAATGGCATGTTTATATTTGGCATTGGTACCACCGCTGGCCGTTCCCCCGCTATTGTCCGTATTGTCGGCAGACGGAGGCAGTTCAGAGGCCTGGGTGGTATTCTTAGAGAATGCCTTGATGCAGGTATTATTATATCCCAGGATATTTGTGTCTATCCACTGGGGCTTAGAGCCGTACCAGGGATAATATATGAAACTTTGTCCCCGAGAGGAACTGTACTCCATAGAATAGTAAGTGGAGTCCTGACCCGTTCCCTCAAAGGGAACATATGCTTTCGTGGAACCGTTCTGTACATAAGTCACTACAATAGCAAAGCGTTCCCCCGCTTTCACGCTTACCGGAGAGGAAAGAGGGATGGTATGGTAACCGCAGCGCTCTGCCACTCCAGAGGTAGTACAGGCCTCGATCAGGATCCCCTTGGCAGGGCTGTCAGCATTGGCCGGGACTTCCCGGTAAAGCTGGATTTGATACTGCTGCCTGTCAGACAGAGTATATAAGGATACAGCGGAAATCTCCTGAGGAGAGGAGGGATCTGCTGTGAAAATATTGCCTGCCCGGGGGCTCATTGTCGTAGAATACAGGGCCTGCCCCCATCCGAACCCATCGTATTGGTAAATATGGTCATAATTTGTAGAAGACTCCATATCAAAAATAAAACAATCGCAGATAGAAGACTCATAGTAGGACAGCCAGAAATATCCCTCATCCCCGGAATCTGCGCCGTAACTATTGGCGATCAGCCAGGCGCCGTTCCCCAGAGGAGTGGAGGCGAAATTAGAGCGAGGATAATTATCGTCCCACCCTACGATAGCAACGCAATGATTTGCATGGTCTATTGCGGAGGAGCCGATATAATTCTGCTGATAGTAGGCTGTACCTCCTGCTTCTGAGGTTTTCATATATTTTTTATCATAGTACAGGGCAATATCCATGACCCCATGTTCTATGATCAACTGCTTCATTGCCGAGACAGCATCGGGGTCATTATAGTAACAGAGCCCGTTAAGCGTACTGTCATACAGGGTAATAGTATTGCGCATATGTAGTTCTGCAAGAGGGCGGAGAGAGTCCTGGCGTTTTTCCATATCGTTTGCCATTGCCTCTAACTGCTCTTCTGTAGAAGCCTGGAAGGCAGCGCTGGCTTCTGACACCGGGCCGACCCATTTGGCCAGGGTAAACATGGCTAATGTGGCAGAGCCGCCATTTATATAAGGAAATGTATGGGATACAGACACAGAGAGCCCGTCTCCCTTCAATGGGTCGGAGGAATCCTTAGAAGGGCTGTAGGAAAACCAGGTCAAATGGTTTTCAGAATAGTCGGTGCTTTCTACAGATGAGGAAAATCCCTTTTTCAGCGCATTGGATTCAATTGCCTTGATGGCGCCGAAGGCCCAGCAGCATCCGGTCACGCCTTGATCCTTAATGGCGGTCACAAGGCCCTGCGTGCGCAGGTCATAAGTCTCCGGCAAGTTTCCCCTGCGCAGGCGGTCTGACAGAGAGGCAGAGGATACGGCATTCTCTCCGGTATAGATATTTTCTTCCGAATCCACTAGATGGGAACGGATCAGACCGCTGTCACTGAGCTGGTATTCCCTGGTCAGCAGATGGTCGCTGTCCAGGGAGGTATTCTGCTCACTCTCTTTTGCAGATACCCGGGCGGGGCCGGGGGCAATGCCCGGGGCGGAGAGTACCAGCGAGACGGTAAGGACGGCGCCCAGCGAATATTTCATTACGGATAAAACAGGATATCGTTTTTTCATATACATCCTCCATATACTTGGTGCCTGAAAGAGTTCCAGGAAATCTTAATATTTTGTGAATGTTTTTTTCCTTTATTGAGAACAAAATTCAGGTGTGCTATAGTTATTAATAATTAAATTGGCAAAGCTAATTATATTAAGATATGATACCAGAACAGTATACCATAAAAATATCAGAAATAAAATGGAAAATAGCGTTGCCAGACAGAATAAACAGAAGGAAAGGAATGGAAAAATGAGGCTGATAAAAGATATTTTAAAGGGAGCCGTGATCGGGGTGGCGAATGCGATCCCTGGAGTGAGCGGGGGTACAATGATGGTATCTATGGGAATCTACGATGATATTATCCACTGCATCACACATTTATTCAAACAGTTCAAAGAGAGTGTAAAAACGCTGCTTCCGTATTTTGTTGGCATGGCGCTGGGGATAGTAGGGCTGGCATACTTTATCAAAGCTCTTTACGCCAATGTACCTTTTCAGACCAGCATGCTTTTTATCGGCCTTATTCTGGGAGGGCTTCCGATCCTGACCGGCAAACTGAAGGGGACTAAGATCAAAGCGCCCCATATCCTGGTTTTTCTGGCCTTCTTTGCCGCCATTATCTGCATGCAGTACTTTGGAGGGGCAGGCCGGGATGTATCTCTGGGACTGGATGTATTCTCCCTGCTTCTTCTGTTCTTGGTAGGGGTTATCGCATCGGCCACAATGGTCATCCCAGGAGTAAGTGGTTCCATGATGCTGATGATCCTGGGCTACTACAATCCTATTATCAACTCAATTACAGATTTTACTTCCGCCCTGGCGGCCGGGGATTTCCAGAAGGCGCTTCATATCTGCGGGGTTCTGATACCCTTTGGGATCGGTGTGGTTGTAGGGATTTTTGCCATTGCCAAGCTGATCGAGATCCTGTTAAAGAAGTACGAAGCCCTGACTTATTCCGCCATTATGGGACTGGTTATTTCTTCGCCTGTAGTGATATTGATGGGAACGGCGTTGGCAGGCCTTACCGTGGGAACAATAGTTACCGGGATCCTGGCTCTGGCAGCAGGTACGGGGATCGCACTCTGCCTGGGCAGATAGGGAACGGGAAGATAGAATAAAAAAGGGAGATTCCGATGCAAGAAGATAGAAAAGAGTTGCACAAGCGAATTATTACTAATCTGTTAGTTTCTGCAGTGATCCTGCTGGCAGTGATATTTCTCCTGCCCAGGCTGCTGCGTTTCTTTGCCCCGCTGGTGGTAGCGTGGATCGTTGCGTTGATCGCCAACCCTCTGATCCGCTTCCTGGAAGACCGGATCAAGATCCTCCGTAAGCACGGCTCCGCTCTGGTGATTGTTCTGGTGATCGCCTTGATCGGCATGGGGTTCTATCTTCTGGCTATATTAGCGGCAAGCCAGATCCGGGCATTAATTGAGGAACTGCCTGGGATCTATCAGTCCGTAACCAGCAACCTCCAAGAGGGCTTCCTCTATCTCCATGAGCGTTATCACATTGTACCGGATGATCTGCAGAAGGTATTCAACACCCGGGAAAATGCAGTCAGCGACTATATCATGACGGCTTTGCAGTCTATGCAGGGCGGTTCTCTGACGGCGGTAGGCTCTATGGTAAGCTCGCTGGTAGACTTTATTGTATTGCTGGTACTGACCATATTGAGTTCCTATTTTATGATTGTAGAGAAAGAGAACATCAGCAGGGAACTCAAAGAGAGGATGCCGGAGGGGATATGGAACTTTGCCCATATGGCAAAGGAAATCTGCCTGCGGGCGCTGGGAGGATATTTTAAGGCGCATCTCCAGATCATGATCATAATATTTATCATCACAGTCATCCCCTTTGCTGTAATGGGGATCAGCTATGGAGGACTGCTGGCGTTGATCATAGCTATCGTGGATTTCCTGCCATTTTTTGGCGCAGGGACCATCCTTGGCCCCTGGGCGATATACAAGCTCCTGACAGGAGAGTACCGCACAGGGATCATCCTGATCGTCCTGTATGTGATCATTATGATCGTACGCCAGCTTCTGGAGCCTAAGCTGGTAGGGGACAGTATTGGCATCAACCCTTTTGAGATCTTGATCTTTATGTTGATCGGTTATCGTTTTGGAGGCATGCTGGGGCTGATCCTGGGGATCCCTATCGGGATGCTGGTCCTGGCCTTCTACCGGGAAGGGATGTTTGACAATCTCATCCGGGGGATCCGGATACTGGCTGAAGATATCAATGAGTACAGGAAATATTAATGGAGCAGGGATCCTGCTGTCTGGCAGGGCGTCACATACTGGTGAAATAATTCGACAGTTTTTCCCGGCTCATTAGAAATTCCCGGTTAGCCACAGACTGAAACAGGCTGTTAATAAGATGGAACAGGAGTACGCCGATCAGTATGCCGATCAGGCTGAGTGAGATATCGTCCAGATCGTATCTCCCCAGACCGATGACATATTGGAGGACTTCCAATAACACGGGATAAGCGGCGAAGATGAGAAGCCTGAGCGGCAGCATCCGTTTCCGCAAGAAAATCCGGAAGAAGAAACCGAAAGGAATCCCCAGGGCGATGATCTCAGCGTCATATGCCGCCAGAGGCTGGAGTTCCGTTCCTTGCCGCACCATCTGCTCCAAATGGCCTGCCAGTGACATAAAAGGAACAAAATTGTGCGCGCCGAAGGCATCCTCCTCATAGGGAGGCAATATAGGGGTAATATAATATTGTTTTAAAATGGTCAGGGCGTAGATCGCCAGAAACAAAATCGTCATACGCCGGAAGAAGGAGGAGTAGCCGAAAAAACGGGGGCCGTGGTCCAGAAGGTCCCGGATCGTACAATACACAAAAGGCGTCAGCCAGTTTACCAGCACCAGGAATACCAGGGAGAAATCATACTGGATCCATGCATTTGGCTGGATCATATAGATCACTATCGCAAAGGCAAGTGTAGAGATCACCATAAATGCGGCATGGATAAAGCAATAGTCATAATCTAGCGAGGATTCCAGGCAGAAATGGGAGATCCCCAGCGCCAGGATACCGGCCAGAAGCACACTGGCCCAGGGCAGTGGGATGAGATAGTAGGCAAGCATTTCTGCAATAAAGCTGAGCAGGCTGAGGAGAACGACCAGACTGCTGATATTTACAACCCGTGAATTCATGAGATACTCCTTTCATAATTCCAAATTTACTATAATAATACCAGATGTTTTACAGGATTGACAATTAATTTTTTTGAATTGGTGTTGACATTGTGGGAAGATTTTGCTATATTATACAGGTCGCATGAAGCGCACTGGGATCTTAGCTCAGCTGGGAGAGCATCTGCCTTACAAGCAGAGGGTCACAGGTTCGAGCCCTGTAGGTCCCATTGATAATGGAATCATTATCTATTGATTATGGCGGAATAGCTCAGTTGGCTAGAGCACACGGTTCATACCCGTGGTGTCATGGGTTCAAATCCCGTTTCCGCTATGGAGACAAGCCCTGAAGTATTGCTTCAGGGCTTTTTGGATTATCAAGATCTGAAGGAGGTAAAAAATGCGGGTAGGCATGGGATATGATGTACATCGTCTGGAGGAGGGCAGGAAGCTGATCCTGGGAGGCGTGGAGATACCGTATGAGAAAGGGCTTCTGGGACATTCTGACGCCGATGTACTGCTTCACGCTATTATGGATGCGCTGCTGGGCGCCGCGGCATTGGGGGACATTGGAAAGCATTTCCCTGATACCGATCCGGCTTATGAGGGCGCAGACAGCATGCAGCTATTGAAGCAGGTGGGAAGCCTTTTGGAGGAAGAATGCTATCTGATAGAAAATATTGATGCTACAGTGATCGCCCAGAGACCCAGGCTGAGGGAATATATAGACGAGATGCGGAATAATATTGCCCGGGCCCTGGGGCTGGATGCAGGGCAGGTCAATGTGAAAGCCACCACAGAAGAGGGGATGGGCTTTACCGGAGAGGGCAAAGGGATCGCGGCGCAGGCTGTCTGCAGTATCTATTCCATGATGGATTATAGCAGGAATGTGGCGGACAGCGAGGGGATGGCCGGCTGCGCAGGCTGTAACGGCTGCTGTCAGGGAAGACAGGAAGGAGAATAAAGATGTGGGTAGCGAAGGACTGGAAAGACTATGAAGTGATCGACACCTCCGGCGGAGAGAAGCTGGAGCGCTGGGGGAAATATATCCTGCTCCGTCCGGATCCCCAGGTAATCTGGGATACTCCCAGGAAGAATCCGGCCTGGAGGAAATTAAACGCTCATTACCACCGAAGCAGCCGCGGAGGTGGAGAATGGGAATTCTTCGATCTTCCCAGGACATGGCAGATTCAATACCGGGATCTGACCTTTCGCTTACAGCCCTTTCAATTTAAGCATACGGGCCTTTTCCCGGAACAGGCAGTAAATTGGGACTGGTTCAGCGAGAAGATACGGACTGCCGGACGTCCGGTGAAGATCCTCAATCTGTTTGCCTATACTGGCGGGGCAACCCTGGCGGCAGCGGCGGCAGGAGCCAGCGTCACTCATGTAGACGCATCGAAAGGGATGGTGACCTGGGCCAGAGAGAACAGCATTGCCTCCGGACTGCAGGACGCCCCTATCCGGTGGCTGGTGGATGACTGTGTGAAATTTGTAGAGCGGGAGATCCGCAGAGGCAACCATTACGATGGGATTATTATGGATCCTCCGTCCTATGGAAGAGGGCCCAAAGGCGAGATTTGGAAAATAGAAGAAAAAGTATTTCCCTTTCTCCGGCTTTGTGCGCAGATATTATCCCCCCGGCCTCTGTTTTTCCTGATCAATTCCTATACTACCGGCCTGCAGCCAGCCGTATTGGCATACATGCTGGAGACCTGTCTGGTGAAACAGTTTGGAGGACGGGTAGAGGCAGAAGAGATCGGGCTTCCTGTATCAGACAATGGGCTGGTACTTCCCTGCGGCGCATCGGGGAGATGGATGAATTGACGATAAATATTGAAAATGCTATAATTATACGATAACGCCTGTATTTCTGGAGACAGAGCGATACCGGCGTATTTGTGACAGCGGATATGCCCTGGTGGGCAGTGGTCCAGATTGGAAAGGATGGAGATATCGCCAATGAACCATAAAATCAAGTTGAAAGGAACCTTGCGGACCTATCTGCGGTGGCCCTTGTTCCTGACAGCGCTGCTGGTGATCGCAGATATCCATATGTATACCGTCAATCCCCGGGCCGGTCTGGTGGGGGCGGCCTACAGCCTTTTGTTTGTGCTGGCGGCTCTCATGATTTTTTTTACCGGGAGAAAAGGAGTGCAGCGGGATCTGGTGCAATTTGCCCAGAATTATGCCAGCCTGCAGATGAAGATGATGCAGGAAATGGCGCTTCCCTTTGCCGTCCTCAGCGTAGACGGCCATCTTCTGTGGGGAAACGATGACTTTGTAAAGATAGTGGTCAACAAAAAAGCGGCCAGAAGAAATATTGCTAATATATTTCCTGAGATCACCCAGGATAAGCTTCCTGAAGGAAATGAAGATGTTATGATCCATGTAACGAATGGAGAGAAAGCGTACCGGGCTGTCCTGAGGAAGATCCAGGCAACGCAGATGGCCCAGAAGGATGGGGAGAAAGGGCTTATCATGGATCAGCTTGTGGACGATGAGACCTTTATTGTTATGTTCCTGTATGACGAGACGGATATGCTGGCTCTGATCAGGGCCCGGGAAGCAGAGAATCTCATGGTGGGGCTGCTGTATATTGATAACTATGATGAAATGCTCTCCAGCATAGACGATGTACGCCAGTCCCTGCTCAGCGCACTGATCGAGCGGAGAATTAATAAGTACATGCAGGAGATAGACGCCATTTCCAAAAAGCTGGAGAAAGATAAATTCTTATTCGTATTTAAACAGAAATATCTGGACGAATTAAAGAACGATCGCTTCTCAATCCTGGAGGAGGTCCGGGCGATCAATATCGGAAATGACCAGACCTGTACGATCAGCATTGGCATTGGCCTGGGGCATGGAAGCTTTACTGAGCGGTACGAATGGGCCCGGGCGGCCATGGATCTGGCATTGGGACGGGGAGGCGACCAGGCGGTCATCAAGAATGGAGATAATGAGGAATTCTATGGAGGCAAGCGGGTACAGATCGAGCGCAATACCAGGGTCAAGGCGAGAGTTAAGGCGCATGCCCTGAAGGAACAGATCGAAGGCAAGGAGAGGGTGATCGTTATGGGTCATTCCATCGGGGACGTGGATTCCTTTGGAGCCTCGGTGGGAATTTACCGGATCGCCCATAGTCTTGCCAGAAGGGCGCATATCGTATTAGGGGATTGCGATTCCTCGGTAAAGCAGCTTCAGGAGAGGTTTTATACCAAGGAATATGAAGCGGATATGATCGTTGACGGAGACACAGCAAAAGAATTGATGGACGATAATACATTGCTGGTGATCGTAGACGTGAACAAGGCAAATTATACGGAGTGCCCGGAGCTGATCGACATGGCGCAGTCCGTTGTGGTGATCGACCATCACCGCCAGGCGGGAAAAGCAATCGATAAAGCAGTCTTATTTTATATCGAACCCTACGCCTCTTCTGCCAGTGAAATGGTGGCAGAGATCTCTCAGTATATCGGGAGCGGGTTAAAGCTTCGTCCGGCGGAGGCGGAAGCCATGTATGCAGGTGTAATGCTTGACACGAATTGTTTTACTGACAAGATAGGAGCCCGTACTTTTGAGGCAATGGCTTATCTGCGGCGCAGTGGCGCAGATGTGGTCCGCATCCGCAAGCTGTTCCGGGAAGATATTGAAGAATACAGGATCCGGGCGGAGGCGATCCGCAATACAGAAATCTATCTGGATGGCTATGCCATAGCAGTGTCCGGGACGGAAAATGTAGAAAGCCCTACTGTGCTTGGCGCAAAGATCGCCAATTCGCTGCTGGATATCAAGGGAGTGAAAGCTTCCTTTGTTCTGACAGATTATAATAAGAGAGTTTATATCAGCGCCCGCTCCATTGATGAGGTCAATGTGCAGGTAATGATGGAACGTCTGGGAGGAGGAGGCCATATTAACATGGCAGGAGCCCAGCTGACAGATTGCAGCGTGGATGCGGCCAAGGAAGTGATCCGGCAGATGCTGGATAAGATGATCGCAGATGGGGACATTGTATAAATTCATGGTCAAAGAGAAAAGAAAGGGAGGTTAGCGCAATGGAAGTTATCTTATTAGAGGATGTAAAGTCCCTGGGGAAAAAGGGAGAGGTTGTCAGTGTAAGTGAAGGATATGCCAGGAATTTTCTGTTGAAAAAAAAGCTGGGGGTAGAAGCCACAGCCAAAAATAAAAACGATCTGAAGCTTCAGAAACAGCATGAGGAGAAATTGGCCCAGGAGCGGCTGGATGCGGCGCGGGCCTTTGCAGAGGAGCTGAAAGATAAATCCATCACCGTATCTATTAAGACTGGTTCCGGCGGCAGAAGCTTTGGCTCCGTCTCCACCAAGGAGCTGGCGGCAGCGGCTAAGGAGCAGCTGGGCTATGAGTTGGATAAGAAAAAAATGATATTGGAGGAGCCCATCAAGAGCCCGGGGATCTTTACCATGCCGATCAAGCTCCATCCCAAGGTTACAGGAGAGCTGAAGGTGATCGTAAAGGGCGAATGATGCGCCTGACAGGGCGGCAGGGAACAGGAAGGGTACAAACAGATGGAAGAATCAGTGATCAAACGGATACCTCCCCATAATATAGAAGCGGAAAGAGCGGTGATCGGTTCCATGATAATGGACGGGGATGCCGTGCAGATAGCTTCCGAACTGTTGACGGAGGAGGACTTTTATAGCGGCCAGTACGGCATACTTTTTCGCGCCCTGGTAGAGCTATACCAGCGGGGGATAGGAGCGGACCTGGTCACATTACAGAACCGGCTGCGGGAAATGGAGGTATCGCCGGAGTTAACCAGCGTGGAGTTTATTAGCGACCTTCTGAATAGCGTGCCGGTATATGCCAATGTCAAACATTATGCCCGTATTGTATATGAGAAATCTATGCTGCGCAGGCTGCTCAAGGTAACAGAGAATATTACCGGAAGCTGCTATCTGGATAAAAGCCCGATGGAAGACATTTTGGAGGATGCGGAGAAGCAAGTCTTTGATGTGCTCCAGAAACGAAACGGCAACGAATTTGAGAATATTGGAGACGTTGTTCTGCGCACGTTGAACAGTATTGAACAGGCGGCAAAAAACAAAGGCCATATTACAGGACTGGAGACCGGTTTTCGGGATCTGGACTACAAGACCGCCGGCCTTCAGAAGTCTGACCTGATCCTGGTCGCTGCCCGCCCGGCCATGGGAAAGACAGCCTTTGTCTTAAACATAGCGGAATATGTGGCGCTGCACAGCACCAGCACAATTGCCCTGTTCAGCTTGGAAATGAGCAAGGAGCAGCTGGTGAAACGTATGCTGTCCATGAATTCCAAGGTAGATTCCCAGAAAATCCGTACCGGCAATCTGGAAATGGAGGAGTGGAGCAAGCTGGTAGAAAGCGTGCGCAGGCTGGGAAATTCCAATCTGGTCATTGATGACACGTCCGGCATTACCGCTTCTGAGATCCGTTCCAAATGCAGGCGCTTAAAAATAGAAAAAGGGCTGGATCTGGTTATCATCGACTACCTGCAGCTAATGTCAGGGAGCGGAAAACGGTGGGGAGAGAACCGGCAGCAGGAGATATCCGAGATCTCCCGTTCCCTGAAGGTTATGGCCCGGGAGCTGGATGTCCCGGTCATTGCCCTGTCACAGCTGTCCCGCGCCGTAGAGCAGCGCCCGGAGAAGCGTCCCATGCTTTCAGACCTGCGGGAATCGGGAGCTATAGAGCAGGATGCCGATATGGTAATGTTCCTGTATCGGGATGAGTATTATAATGCAGAATCGGAGTATAAGGGACAGGCAGAGGTGATCATCGCCAAACAGAGAAGCGGTCCCACAGGCGCCATTCATTTAGCATGGCTCGCCCAGTATACTAAATTTGGAAACCTGGAACAAAAAAATACTTGATTTGACAAAAGAAACTTAGTAGAATGAATGCGGTGTATTGCAATTGCCGTCGTGGACGGCGGAAATGGAGGAAATAATGGCAAAACAGGTTAGATTTGACTATTCTTTAGTAGAAAATATGATTTCGGAGGATGAGTTAAAGGCGATGGAGAAGATCGCCAATGATGCAAAGGAAGTATTGTTGGGAAAAAGCGGCGCAGGAAGTGATTTCCTGGGGTGGATAGATCTTCCGGTGGATTATGATAAGGAAGAATTTGCAAGGATCCAGAAGGCGGCAAAGAAGATCCAGGGGGATTCCGAAGTCCTTCTGGTGATCGGAATCGGAGGTTCCTATCTGGGAGCCCGGGCCGCCATCGAATTTTTGAGGCACAGCTTTTATAATAGCTTATCCAGGGAACAGAGAAAGACCCCGGAGATCTATTACTGTGGTAACAATTTGAGCGGCACATATCTTTCCCAATTGATCGATGTGATCGGGGACAGGGATTTTTCAGTAAATATTATCAGCAAGTCCGGGACGACTACAGAGCCGGCGGTGGCCTTCCGTATTTTTAAGGAAATGCTGGAAAAGAAATATGGCAAGCAGGGAGCCGCAGAGAGGATCTATGCTACCACAGACAGGTCAAGAGGAGCATTGAAGAATCTGGCTGCGGAGGAAGGCTATGAGAGCTTTGTGGTACCCGATGATGTAGGAGGCCGCTTCTCCGTACTGACGGCAGTAGGACTTTTGCCGATCGCGGTCAGCGGGGCGGATATCACTAAATTGATGGAAGGCGCTGCTTCCATGCGTGAACTTTGTCTGAATAAGCCCTTTGCAGAAAACGATTCTGTAAAATATGCGGCAATCCGCAACATCATGCTGAGAAAGGGCAAGAATATAGAGATCCTTTGTAATTATGAGCCTGTATTCCATTATGTAGCGGAATGGTGGAAACAGCTCTTTGGTGAAAGCGAAGGAAAGGATCAGAGAGGCCTCTTCCCGGCATCTGTAGATCTGACTACGGATCTCCACTCCATGGGACAGTTCATCCAGGATGGAAGCCGGATTCTGTTTGAGACCGTTATGGAATTAGAGCAGCCTTCCTTTGACCTGACGATCCAGGAAGAGCCTGTAGACCTGGATGGATTGAATTATCTGTCAGGTAAGACGTTAGACTTTATTAATAAGAGCGCTATGAAGGGAACTCAGCTGGCACACACCGATGGAAATGCCCCGAACCTTACTGTTAAGATACCCGAACAGAATGAGTATTATCTGGGACAATTATTCTACTTTTATGAATTTGCCTGCGGCGTCAGCGGATACATCCTGGGAGTGAACCCCTTCAACCAGCCAGGAGTGGAAAGCTATAAAAAGAATATGTTTGCGTTGTTGGGGAAACCTGGCTATGAGGAACAGAGGGAAGAATTGATCAAAAGATTATAATGGCGGACAATCCTGCAAGAGAGTTTTCCGGAACACTAAGGAGGGGTATCGATGCTGTTATTTATGGATATGATTGATGAACCGTCAGATAAAGAAAAGTTCCGGGAACTTTATGAAGAGCATCATCGGCTGATGTATGTTGTAGCATACAAAATCGTAAGAAATGAAGAGGATGCAAAGGATGCCATACAGGATGCGCTGATTCGGGTAGCTAAAAATATACACAAAATAGAGAATCCCAGTTCGATAGCTGCCAGAAATTACTTAATGGTTATTACGAAAAACGCAGCTTTGAACGTAGTAAAGAAGAGGGATAGCAAAATAATAGAACGTCTGGGCAATGATCTCTATGTAGAATCCTGTCATAGCCCGGGGCCGGCTGAACTACATATGCAAAAGGAGATAATCGAGCTTGCAGGGGAAGCCATTCTTTCTCTGCCAGAGAGGTACCGGGATTGCCTGTACTTAGATATTGTGGAGGGATACCGTTCCCGTGAGATTGCGGAGCTTCTGGGGATTAAAGACTGCACTGTACGGAAAAGGCAGCAGAGAGGAAGGCAGCTGCTGCGGGAGCTTTTGAAGGAAAGAGGGATCATTGAAGAAGGAGAGAAGCCTTAGTGGACCCGGCATGGGAGCGGTCTATGTCCGGCTGAAATTGTTAGCACTCACCTCTTGACAGTGCTAACAATACGTGGTATATTTTTCCCAACAAAAGAAATGCTATGGAATAGTACAGTTCTCAGGACTGTACCCAAACAGGCCGACCGAAGGCGTATAGTTGGCTGGCTGGGGAGAGGAGGATTGCCATGAATATCAGTAGATTTACCCAAAAATCCCGGGAGGTAGTCCAGGGATGTGAAAAAGTTGCTATGGATTATGGGCATCAGGAAATTGCCCAGGAACATTTATTAGCGGCCATGATGAGCGTAGAGGAGAGCCTGATTCCCGGGCTGATCGCCAAAATGGGGATAGAACCTGAGGTTTTCATGGCTCAGGTGGAAGGGCTGCTGAGCAAGCGTCCCAAAGTATCCGGCGGGCAGCCGTATATTGACCGGGCGTTGAATGAGGCGCTGCTCTATGGGGAAGATGAAGCAAAGAGGATGGGGGATGAATATGTTTCTGTGGAACATCTGTTTCTGAGCCTGCTGGCCCATCCCAGCAAGGAACTGAAGGAGCTTTGGAAGCAATGCCAGATCACGAGAGAGCGTTTTCTGCAGGCATTATCCCAGGTGAGGGGCAATCAGAGGGTTACCAGCGATAATCCTGAGGCCACCTATGATACTCTGTCCAGATATGGCTATGACCTGGTAGAACGGGCGGAGGAAGGGAAATTAGATCCGGTGATCGGCCGGGACAATGAGATCCGCAATGTGATCCGCATTCTCTCCCGCAAGTCCAAGAATAATCCTGTGCTGATCGGAGAGCCAGGCGTAGGCAAGACAGCAGTGGTCGAGGGTCTGGCCCAGCGTATCGTGCGGGGTGACGTACCCGATGGGCTGAAGGACAAAAAGGTTTTTGCCTTGGATATGGGCGCCCTGGTGGCAGGAGCCAAGTATCGGGGGGAATTTGAAGAACGGCTGAAGGCCCTGCTGGATGAGGTGAAAAAGAGTGACGGGCAGATTATTCTGTTTATTGATGAACTTCATACGATTGTGGGGGCCGGCAAGACGGAAGGAGCTATGGACGCCGGCAACATGTTAAAGCCTATGCTGGCCAGAGGGGAGCTTCACTGCATTGGAGCAACGACCTTAGATGAGTACAGGATGTATGTTGAAAAGGATGCCGCACTGGAACGCCGCTTCCAGCCGGTCATGGTCAATGAGCCTACGTTAGAGGATACGATATCTATTCTTCGCGGGATTAAGGACCGGTATGAGGTATTCCACGGAGTGAAGATCACGGATGCTTCTCTGGTGGCTGCAGCTACCTTGTCCAACCGGTATATCTCTGACCGGTTCCTGCCGGATAAGGCGATCGACCTGGTGGATGAGGCCTGCGCTATGATCAAGACAGAGCTGGACAGCATGCCGGCAGAGCTGGATGAGGTGCAGCGTAAGATCATGCAGCTAGAGATTGAAGAAGCGGCTCTGAAAAAGGAGACGGATCATTTGTCCCAGGAGCGCCTGGAGGCTTTGCAGCGGGAGCTGGCAGAGCTGCGGGAGACTTTTGCATCGCAGAAGGCCCAGTGGGATAATGAAAAGGCGCAGGTGGATAAGGTTAATAAGCTAAAGGAAGAACTGGATGGGGTGCATACACAGATTGAGGCGGCCCAGCGGGAGTATAACCTGGATAAGCTGGCAGAGCTGCAGTATGGGCGTCTGCCGGAATTGGAGAGAAAGTTAAAGGAAGAGGAAGAGAGGGGCAGGCAGAGGGATACTTCTCTGGTCCAGGAGGCTGTCACGGAGGAAGAGATTGCCAAAATCATTTCCCGATGGACGGGAATCCCTATTGCAAAGCTGACGGAGGGAGAGCGGGAGAAAACCCTTCATCTGGAAGAGGAGCTCCATAAGAGGGTGATCGGCCAGGAAGAGGGCGTCCGCCTGGTATCCGAGGCGATTCTGCGTTCCCGCGCCGGGATCAAAGATCCCTCTAAACCTATCGGGTCCTTTCTGTTCCTGGGGCCTACCGGCGTGGGCAAGACGGAGTTGGCAAAGACTCTGGCCAGGGCATTGTTTGATGATGAAAATAATATGGTCCGCATTGACATGAGCGAATATATGGAGAAATATTCCGTGGCCCGGCTGATCGGGGCGCCTCCTGGATATGTAGGCTATGAGGAGGGCGGGCAGCTGACTGAGGCTGTTCGGCGTAAGCCTTATTCCGTTGTGCTTTTTGATGAAATAGAAAAGGCACATCCCGATGTGTTCAATGTGCTGCTGCAGGTGCTGGATGATGGGCGGATCACCGATTCCCAGGGAAGGACGGTCGATTTTAAGAATACCATTCTCATCCTGACTTCCAATATCGGTTCTGCCTTTTTGCTGGAGGGCGTACAGGCAGACGGCACGATCCGGGAGGAGACGAGGGCGCAGGTTATGGAATCTCTGCGGGCAGGCTTCCGGCCGGAATTCCTGAACCGGCTGGATGAGATTATAATGTTCCGGCCGCTGTCTCAGAGCAATATCTCCGACATCATTGCGCTTTTACTGCAGGAACTGAATCAGCGCCTGCAGAACCGGGAGCTGAAGGTAGAGCTGACTCCCCGGGCTATTGATTTTATTGCCGGGGCGGCCTATGAGCCAGCATTTGGAGCGCGTCCGCTGAAACGATATCTCCAGAAGAATGTAGAGACGCTTCTGGCCAAGAAGATACTGGAGGATCGGGTGCATACCGGGGAGACGATTGTGATCGATGAAGTAAATGGGCGTCTGCAGTAAAAAGTTGCAGCTAATACTTGACGGACAGTGGATATGGGTGTATGCTGTAATAGCATGCATGTAGCGCATATTATACACAATAGAATAAAGAGAACTCTTATTAAGAGTGGTGGAGAGTGAAGGCTCTGTGAAACCACGGCAACCCCTGTATGGAAGGTGCCAATCTGAGCGAGGAATCGAACAATAAGAGGAGTTGAAGGCATTTCAAGTCCATCTTAGGATGGACTTCTTTTTTTACCTCTTTTCGATTGGTACGGTACAAAAGTGTGGATACAAAGAAATGGAGGACAAAATGGAGAAAAAACTATTTACTTCGGAATCAGTGACAGAAGGACATCCGGATAAGATCAGCGACAATATTTCTGATGCGATCCTGGATGCGTTGATAGAACAGGACCCTATGAGCCGCGTTGCCTGTGAGACTGCCATTACTACAGATTTTGTGCTGATCATGGGAGAGATTACCACCAAGGCGAAGGTGGATTTTGAAAAGATAGCCCGGGAGACGATCCAGGAGATTGGATACGATTCTGAGGAAAAGGGCTTTGACTGCCATACCTGCCAGGTGAAGGTACTGCTGGATAGCCAGTCTGCTGATATTGCCATGGGTGTGGATAAGGCATTGGAGGCCAGGGAAAAGCAAATGTCAGACCAGGAATTAGAAGCCATTGGCGCCGGAGACCAGGGAATGATGTTTGGCTATGCTACAGATGAGACGGAAGAGCTGATGCCCTACCCTATTTCCCTGGCGCACAAGCTGACCCGCAGGCTGACCCAGGTGCGCAAAGACGGCACATTGCCGTATCTGCGGCCGGATGGCAAAAGCCAGGTGAGTGTGGAGTATGACGAGAATGGCAAACCCATCCATCTGAATGCGGTAGTGTTGTCTACCCAGCATGCGGCAGAGGTAGCCCAGGAGCAGATTCATCAGGATATCCGCAAGCATGTCTTAGATGCTGTGCTGCCGCAGGAATTGGTGGATGACCGGACAAAAATATATATTAATCCCACCGGACGTTTTGTGATCGGAGGTCCTAACGGCGACAGCGGCCTGACCGGGCGGAAGATTATTGTAGATACATACGGGGGATATGCCCGTCACGGCGGCGGCGCCTTTTCTGGAAAGGACTGTACAAAGGTGGATCGCTCCGCTGCTTATGCCGCCAGGTATGTCGCTAAGAATATCGTAGCAGCCGGGTTGGCCAGAAAATGTGAGATACAGCTTTCCTATGCCATCGGAGTGGCGCAGCCTACCTCCGTTATGGTAGATACCTTTGGGACCGGAAAGCTGCCTGACAATCAACTGGTAGAGATCATCCGGGAACATTTTGACCTGCGTCCCGCCGGCATTATCAAAATGCTGGATCTGCGCCGGCCGATCTACAAGCAGACTGCGGCTTATGGGCATTTTGGAAGGGATGATCTGCAATTACCCTGGGAACAGACAGACAAGGCAGAGGAACTGAGAACTTATCTGGGGAGGTGACAATATCGTGGACATAGCATTGCCAAAGCAGGTAGCCTATATTATTCAGCAGCTGGAACAGCGCGGCTTCGAGGCATTTGCAGTGGGAGGCTGTGTCCGGGATACCCTCCTGGGAAGGGAGCCGGAGGATTGGGATATTACCACCTCTGCCACTCCCCAGGAAGTAAAAGCCATCTTTCCAAGGACGATCGATACCGGCATCCAGCATGGGACAGTGACTGTAATGGCGGACCGTGTGGGGTATGAGGTTACGACCTATCGTATTGATGGGGAATATGAGGATGGGCGCCATCCAAGCCAGGTGGAGTTCACCCGTAGTCTGAAAATGGATCTGGAACGGCGGGATTTTACCATCAATGCTATGGCCTATAACGATTCTGCAGGACTGGTAGATGAGTTTGACGGCATGGGAGATCTGGAACGGAGGATTATTCGCTGTGTAGGAGACGCCGGACAGCGCTTTGATGAAGATGCCCTGCGCATGCTGCGTGCAGTACGATTTTCTGGACAGTTAGGATTTGCGATTGCCGAAGAGACAGAGGCTGCTATCCGAGAGAGAGCCTGCCATCTGGAGAAGATCAGCGCAGAGCGGATCCGGGTGGAACTGACAAAGCTGATGGTCTCCCCCGGTTCCTGGCAGCTGCGGGCAGGGTATGAGACCGGGATGACAAAAGTATTTTTGCCGGAGTTGGATGCGATGATGGCCTGCCCCCAGGAGACACCCCATCATATTTATAATGTAGGGGAGCATTCCCTGAAAAGCGTGGGATATGTAAATTCTTTTTTCTCTCCCAATGCCCTGCAGGCGATCAAAGCGCTGCCGGAGGAGACCAGGAAATGGATCGGGCGGGAGGTGGAGCAGCTGGATTCTAAAAAGTACCGCATAATCCTTGCCATGACAATGCTCCTTCACGATGTTGGGAAGCCGGAGGCGCGCCAGTTGGACGAGGAAGGGATTGTCCACTTTCACGGCCACCCTGAGGCAGGAGCCCAAAAGGCAAGAAAGATTCTCCGGCGCCTGACCTTTGACAATGACACGGTAGAGCTGGTGTGCCGCCTGATCCGCTGGCATGACTATCGCTTCCAGCACGACATACGCAGTATGCGCAGAGCAGTTTCTAAAATCGGAAGGGATATTATGGAATTGCTTTTTCTGGTGCAGTATGGAGACATCCTGGCCCAGAATCCGGCCATGCTGGAGGAAAAATGCCGCCGGATTGACACAGGAAGAAGGATTTATGGACAGATTCAGGCAGAGCGGCAGCCTTTGACCATTAAAGAACTGGCTGTGGATGGCAGGGACCTGATCCGGGAAGGAATGAAGCCGGGCCCGGAAATGGGAAGGATGCTGGAGCGGTTATTAGATCTGGTATTGGAAGAGCCGGAGGCCAATCAGAAGGAGAGTCTTCTCCGGGCAGTAAGAAGGTACTTGTCCCAGCCGGAAGAATAGGTTACAATGTACTGTAAGCGAAAATAACTATGAATACAGTATGGAGGCTAAGTATGGACATAAATGTAGGGTTTCACAGGATGACCCGGCAGATGAAAACACAGCTTTATATTGATAACCTTACTACGATATTTAATCCTCAGGCTTTGTTCAGCGATGGGACTGCCTTCTTTCGGAATCCGCCGGAGCCGGAGCCGGGAGACCGGGTGAGGATCCGCTTCCGCAGCGCCCGGGAGAATCTGGATGAAGTAATCCTGGTTGTGTGCGGGGAGAGATACCCGGAGGGACAAAGGATCCCCATGGATAAAATATTCAACGACAGGATTTTTGATTATTACGAATCCTATATCCAGTTGGAGAGAGAGCAGATTTATTATTATTTTGAGATCCATTGCGGTCAGATGGTGTGTTATTACAACAGTGTGGGACTGTGCAGCACGGTAGAAGAATATTATAATTATTCCATTACCCCCGGTTTTCGTACGCCGGATTGGGCGAAGGGAGCGATATTTTATCAGATTTATGTGGATCGCTTCTATAATGGAGATCCTGCCAATGACGTAGAAGATGACGAGTATTTATATATCGGCGAGGGTACCAGAAAAGTGACGGATTGGAATAAATATCCGGCGGCTATGGGTGTACGGGAATTCTATGGGGGAGACCTGGCCGGCGTGATGGAGAAGCTGGATTATCTCCAGGAGCTGGGAGTCGATGCTATTTATCTGAATCCTATGTTTGTATCGCCCTCTAATCATAAATACGACATTCAGGATTATGATTATATCGATCCTCATTTTGGAAGGATTGTTAAGGATGAGGGGGAATTGCTGAAGCGGGATGAGTATGGGAATTGGATGGGAGACCAGCAATATCCCAACAAGAATGCCAGCCGGTATATCTGCCGCGTCACAGATAAAGAGAACTTAGAGGCCAGCAACCAGCTTTTTGCAGAGTTTGTGGAGGAGGTCCACCGCCGTGGGATGAAGGTTATCCTGGACGGCGTGTTCAATCATTGCGGTTCCTTTAACAAATGGCTGGACAGGGAGTGTATCTATGAAAATGCTCCCGGCTATGAGAAGGGCGCCTATGTCTCTTCGGACAGCGCATACCGCAGCTTCTTTAAGTTCCGGGAAGAGCAGTGGCCCTATAATCCCCATTATGATGGATGGTGGGGACACGATACCCTGCCAAAGCTGAATTACGAAGAGTCTCAAATGTTGTTTGAGTATATTATGCGCATTGCCAGGAAATGGGTGTCGCCCCCGTATAATGTAGACGGCTGGCGTCTGGATGTAGCTGCGGACCTGGGGCAATCCAGTGAATATAATCATTATTTCTGGAAGGAATTCCGCAGGAATGTAAAGGAGGCCAATCCCAATGCCATTGTATTGGCAGAGCATTATGGGGATCCCACAGAATGGCTGCGGGGCGATGAATGGGATACGGTGATGAACTATGATGCGTTTATGGAGCCGTTGACCTGGTTCCTTACCGGCATGGAGAAGCACAGCGATGAATACCGGCATGACCTGTTGGGGAATCCGGATGCCTTTTTCGGCTCTATGCGGCATTTTATGACCCGGTTTAATACCCAGTCCCTGCAGGTGGCCATGAACGAGTTATCCAATCATGACCATTCCCGTTTTCTCACCAGGACGAACCATAAGGTGGGAAGGACGGCTACCCTGGGACCGGATGCGGCCAACCAGGATGTAAATAAGGCGATCCTGCGTCTTGCAGTGATGGTGCAGATGACCTGGCCGGGAGCTCCTACGATTTATTACGGAGACGAGGCGGGACTTTGCGGATGGACGGATCCAGACAACCGGAGGGCATATCCCTGGGGCAGAGAGGATCAGGATCTTATTGAATATCACAGGGAACTCATCCGGATCCATAAGAGCAGTCCTGTATTTCGTACAGGTTCCATCATTTTCTTAAAGGGGATGTACCAGTTTATCAGCTATGGACGATTTGATGAACACAATCAGATTGTTGTGGCTATCAACAGCAGCGATCAGGAGATTTCCGCAGATATTCCGGTATGGCGTATCGGCACATATGGACAGAGCCGTATGGCCCAGTTGATCATAACAAGGCAGGATGGTTTTTCATTGGAAGCAAAGATGTACTCTGTAGAAAACGGCGTACTGCATCTGACCTGCCCGCCCCAATCCGGAATCCTTTTCAAAAACATTTAAGAAGTAAGAAAAATACAACAGGGACCAGAAGGCTGGGAAGCATATTTAATGCCTTCAGGTCCTTAATTTTCAGGATAGATAATCCGGAGCTGGCGATCAGCATCCCTCCCACAATAGAGACCTCTGTCATTAGGCTCTGGGAGATTACATTTCCCAGAAGATATGTGAGGAGATAGATCCCGCCCTGCCAGCAGAACAGCACCGGAGCCGCCAGGATCATGCCGATGCCGTAGGTGGAGGCCAGGACAGCGGAGGTGACCAGATCCAGTGTGGCATTGGTAAAAAGATAGGTATTGTTTCCGTAGAGAGCGCTCTGGACAGGCCCCAGGATGGACAGTGTTCCGATGCAGTACAGCAGGATCCCGGTAGACAGTCCCTGGCTCAGGTGGGAACCCTTTTTCTGGAAGCGGGATACCAGGCTGTCAAACCTCTTCTGCAGATCCAGCATATTGCCCAGGAGGCTTCCGATAGCGATGCTGGCGATAAATAGGACCGGATACCTGCTGTCAGACATGTTGGTGACAGTGGCATGGATCCCCAGCATCAGGGCGGACAGGCCCATGGCGTGATACAGGGCGTCCTGGTATTCCTTTTTGATCCCCTTCTTTAACAGGCTTCCCACGGTACTCCCCGCAGCTATTGTACATGTATTCACAATCGTTCCTAACATAATAGTAACGCCTCCATCGTATATATAGAATGATTCACATAGCATATCACACTTCGCCAAAAAATGCTATCAGAAGTTGTTTCTTATTGATCATTTTTGTCATTTTCCTAAGGGGAGCAGGTATTGACAGTGAAAAAATAAGGTGTATAATCTATGCATATATAACAGATAGGAATAGCACAAAAAGGATATCGCCTGTAGGAGGCGTCCTGTATATCCCATTTTGGGGAGTGCAGTAGATAAAGGAGGAACAGATGTCAGAACTGATTTATCTGGATAATGCGGCGACAACAGCGGTCCGGCAGGAAGCTTACCGGGCTATGGAGCCATATTTTATACAGAATTATGGCAATCCGGCCAGTATTTACCGTTTTGCCGGAGAGAGCCGGAAGGCGGTGGAAGAAGCCAGGGAAAGTATTGCGGAGGCCATCGGAGGAAAGGCGGAACAGATCTTCTTTACCGGCGGCGGAAGTGAATCTGATAACTGGGCTATTAAGGGGATAGCGGAGGCCCTGCAGAAGAAAGGGAAGCATATTATTACTTCTGCTATTGAACATCATGCCGTTTTGCATACCTGCGAGTATCTCGAGAAGCAGGGCTATGAGGTGACTTATCTGGGCGTGGACGGGAATGGGCTGATCGACCTCCAGGAGTTGGAGAAGGCGATTCGCCCGGATACCATATTGATCACGATCATGTTTGCCAATAATGAGATCGGGACCATCCAGCCGGTGGCTGAGATCGGAAGGATTGCAAGGGAACACGGGGTTTTGTTCCATACAGATGCCGTACAGGCCGTGGGACACGTTCCTGTAAATGTAGAAGAAATGAATATTGATATGCTCAGCGCCAGCGGACATAAATTTCACGGTCCTAAGGGCATTGGCTTCCTGTATATCGGACAGAAGATGAAGCCTGCGAACCTGATCCATGGCGGCGCCCAGGAGAGAGGAATGCGGGGCGGCACTCTGAACGTGCCTGGCATTGTGGGAATGGCGGAGGCTTTGAAGCTGGCTGTGGAGGAGCTCCCCCAGAATCAGAAGAAGCTGGCGCAGATGCGGGATCATCTGATCCAGCGCGTTTTAGAGGAGGTGCCTTATTGCCGGCTGAATGGCCATCGGGAGCAGAGGCTGCCGGGAAATGCGCATTTTTGCTTTTCTTTTATTGAGGGAGAGTCCCTGCTGATTCTTTTGGATCAAAGAGGGATTTGCGCCTCCAGTGGTTCTGCCTGCACTTCGGGTTCCCTGGATCCTTCTCATGTGCTGCTGGCTATCGGCCTGCCCCATGAGATCGCCCATGGTTCTCTCAGGTTGACCTTGTCTGCGGAAAATACTATGAAAGATATGGATACAACGGTGGAGGCTATCAAAGGGATTGTGGAAAGATTACGCTCTATGTCCCCTCTGTATGATGATTTTGTACGGAAACAAAAGGCGTAGCAGCAGAAAAGGAAGGTGATTCTATGATGTATAGTGAAAAGGTAATGGATCATTTTAATAACCCCAGAAATGTGGGAGAGATAGAGGACGCCAGCGGAGTAGGGACAGTAGGCAATGCCAAATGCGGCGACATTATGCGTATGTATCTGGACATCGATCCGGAGACAAAGGTGATCAGGGAGTGCAAATTCAAGACTTTTGGATGTGGAGCCGCAGTGGCTACCAGCAGCATGGCTACCGAGCTGGTGAAGGGAAAGACGATCTATGAGGCCCTGCAGGTAACGAATAAGGCCGTTATGGAAGCGTTGGATGGGCTTCCGCCGGTGAAGGTACATTGTTCCCTGCTGGCAGAGGAAGCGATCCACGCCGCCCTTTGGGATTACGCCAAGAAAGAGGGATTGGAGATTCCGGGGCTGGAGGAACCCAAAGCGGATATTTCTGAGGAGCCAGTGTAAACAATCAGATATTTTGCGAATATCGCCGTGAAACGATTGATTTCATGATGTGCATTTAGTATAATGATATCGTGCAGTTTCTTGTTCTGATGAAGGATATAGTAATTGCACGATTATTTTTATTTATACCGGCGATTTTTGTCGGGGGAATGGAGGAAAAATGTTGAGTATAGTTCCAGTATGGGGAGTATTGGACCCGGCGGCATTGATGCGCGCCCTGCCAGGCAATACGGCGCAGGGGCTCGTGTGGGCGGTCATGGCCATCGGTGTTTTTATCACGTTTAAGATTTTGAATTTTGCGGATCTGACAGTAGATGGAAGCTTTGCTACCGGAGGGGCAACGGCGGTAATGCTGATATTGTCCGGGCATTCTCCGGGAGTAGCTGTAGCTGCCGCCTGTCTGGCAGGGATGGCCGCAGGCCTGGCAACCGGCCTGCTACATACGGTACTGGGAATCCCGGATATCCTGTCAGGGATCCTGTCCCAGATCGCATTGTATTCTGTCAATATGCATATTATGGAGGGACGGTCTAATCAGGCAGTCAGTGTGGATCAGTATAAGCTGGTAATCTCTCTCCGGCATATCAATATGTCGATTGTTACCATGGCGGTTTTTATTGCTGTGATCATTGCCATCTTATACTGGTATTTTGGAACAGAGCAGGGCTTTACCATACGGGCTACCGGCTGCAATCCGGATATGGCCAGGGCGCAGGGGATTAATACCAATATTGCCAAGGTATTGGCGCTGATCCTGTCCAATGGGCTGGTAGGGATGGCCGGCGGGCTTTGCGCCCAGTATCAGGGCAATTCTGATGTCAACATGGGACGGGGAGCGATCGTCATTGGCCTGGCTGCCGTGATCATTGGTGAAGTGCTGGGAGAGGCGCTTTTTGGCAAGAAATTGAATTTTGTAGGCAGATTGCTTTTTGTAGCGGCAGGCAGCATTATCTATTATTGGGTGATCGGCCTGATCCTGTGGCTGGGACTTCCTTCTACGGATCTGAAGCTGTTCTCAGCTATCGTTGTAGCCATCTTCCTGGCTGTGCCGTATCTGCAGGGGAAGATACGAAATTCCTACAGAAGGGCATCGAAAGGGGGAAAATGAAATGCTGGTGATCGATAATGTCTATAAGACCTTTAATATTGGGACGATCAATGAGAAACATGCATTGAACGGCGTGAATCTCACATTGGAGGAAGGAGACTTTGTCACTGTGATCGGCGGAAATGGAGCCGGCAAGTCAACTGTGCTGAATGCGATAGCAGGGGTATGGCCGATTGACAGTGGGAGAGTGCTGATCGATGGGGACGATGTGACAGGGCTCCCTGAATACAAAAGGGCTTCCTTCCTGGGGCGAGTCTTCCAGGATCCTATGACGGGGACAGCGGCTACCATGGAGATCCAGGAAAATCTGGCCCTGGCGGCGAGACGGGGCCGTTCCAGAGGCCTGCGATGGGGGATTACCCGGAAAGAACGGATTCAGTACCGCGAGATGCTCAAGGAGCTGAACCTGGGCCTGGAAGAGCGGATGAGTACTAAAGTAGGATTGCTTTCCGGAGGACAAAGACAGGCTCTGACACTGTTGATGGCTACTCTGAAAAAACCGAGGCTGCTGCTATTGGATGAGCATACGGCTGCGCTGGATCCGAAGACAGCCTCTAAGGTATTGGAGGTATCCGACCAGATCATTGAAGAACATAATCTGACTGCATTAATGGTTACTCACAATATGAAGGATGCCATTGAACACGGCAACCGATTGGTCATGATGAACGATGGAAAGGTGATTCTGGATATCCGGGGTGAGGAAAAGAAAAAACTCACGGTGGAGGACCTGCTTTTGAAATTTGAAGAGGTCAGTGGGGAAGAATTTGTCAGTGACAAAGCGCTTTTAGGATAAAGGAAAACGGTCAGGCCCGGAGGCCTGACCGTTTTTGGATCGCAATTCATCGTCCGCGGCTGAGGTGGTGCTTAGCCTTTTCAGAATACATGAGTTCATCGGCATGGCTGATAAATTCATCTAAAGTAACGCTGTCATTGGGGACAGCCTGCAACAGGCCGATACTGGCGCTGACTTCATAAGGTTTGCCGGAGGTCTCGTTAAAATGCTGGAGATAATCCCGGATTTTCTGCAGGAAATCTTCTCCCTCTTTTTCTGTTGCCAGCTGACCGGCTACTACGAATTCATCGCCGCCAAACCGGGCGCAGACCACGGATTCCGGAGCGTTAGCCGCCAGCGCCTTCGCAGCGGTAGATATGGCAATGTCTCCATCCGCATGTCCATAGGTATCATTGATCACCTTCAATCCGTTCAGGTCCACAGAGGCGATCATAAACAATAGCTGCTTCTGCACGCATTTATTATATTGCGGCTGTATCTTTTGATAGAAGCCCCGGCGGTTATACAGGCCGGTCAGAGGGTCGTGGACATATTTATTTTCCAGCGTCTGTATGATCATCTGCTGGCGGAGGCGGGATTTGGTAACCTCCAGTGCATTGCTGATGTTCATAAAGAATTGATAATAATGGCTGATATTTAACATTTCATCCTTAAAGGAAATGGCAACATAGCCAATATTCTGGTCATGGACATGGAGCGGGAAGAATATGATACTGTCTGTATGGCCAAACGCATCTTCCAGGGAGGGAAGTAACTGTTCTGTGGCAAAATCTGTCATTCCCTGCCACTCTCCATGTTTGCGGCACAGCATCAGGTCAACCTTATTGGAATACCCTCTCCGCATGATCCGGTTTTCCTCTATAATATCGGACAATTCCTCCTGAGTGAGGAAATTATCTACGATACAAAGCCAGAAATAGTCGTTGGAAAATTCCTCTTCCACGTAAGTGCGGATAGCGTCAAATACTTCCTGAAAAGAATTTTTATCCATCAGATCTGCAGTCATACGGATCTGCGCATTGGAAAATACCTTATTGCTGTCAATCTCATTATATAAAATCCGGTGCAGTTCATTGTGATAGTATTTAGACTGGACCACACAGCCACAGGAGCCGCCAAACAAAAGCTTGGGCGTTATAACGTAATCCGTCTTTGGCGTTTTTCCGTTAAACAATTCTGAAAAAATCTGATAACAGGCAAGGACGGCCTTATCAAAATCATGTTGGGCTGTGGTGATGGAAGGGCTATGTTCCAAAGCTTCACGGATGCCATCGAATCCCGTCACGATCACGTCCTCCGGGACACGGTAGCCGGCCTGGAGCAGACGGCTGATCACAGTAACCGCCATAGAATCATTGGCGCAGACGATAGCCTCCGGAAAAGGAAGCTCGCTGGCAAAAAAGTCATCCATCACTTTATTCGTGGGCCCGTCCCAGAATTCACCGTATCCGATTCTTTCGTCTTCTATCGTCAGGCCATGATCGGCCAGTACCTTGCGGAAGGCATTCAGGCGATGTTCTGAGTAGAGGTTGTCCCGGAAGCCGGAGACAAAATTAAAGCGGCTGACATGATGCTTGGTAATGAGGTGTTCTGCAATCTGGCCAATGGCATCATTGTCAAACCGAATGTTATAGCAGGAATCCAACGGGAGGTCGATAGATACAACGGGAACTTTATGTTTAGCAGCGGAGTCTAGGATTTCCTGTAATATTGATTGTGATTTAATAGATTGGCTGAGCAGAACTAGTCCATCAATTAAGTTATAGTTGATCAGTTGGTAGATATTGCTTTCCCCTATGTCATGCTTTTCCATATAGAAAAGAGCGCTGAAAGAGTTGAAGTAAAGCACTTTCAGATTGTGTGCCTGGGCGTGCCTGTTAAACGCTTCAAGAAAGGGGATATTATAGCCTTCATTGATGTCTGCCAGGCAGACGGCAATGACTTTATAATCCTGATGACCCATATACGCCTCCGTAAATTCACTGTTTCATGTATACCTATTACAGTATAGTAGATAATAGACATTACTTCAAGAAAAATGTTGACAAAATGTAAAAAAAATAAGTAAATGGCCGGGGATAATCGAACATATGTACTTGAAAAAAGAAGGCATTCGTGGTATTATTATCATATGTTTTTTGTTGATGATATAAAATCCAGAAAAACAGGGGAAAGGATATGGTAGTAAAATGGCAAAGCACAGTGAGTTAAAAAAATATATACGGATCCGCCATGCATCAGAACATAATCTCAAGGGGGTGGATATTGATATTCCCCGGGATGAGTTTGTTGTATTTACCGGCCTCAGCGGCTCCGGTAAGTCTTCTCTGGCTTTTGACACGATCTATGCCGAAGGGCAGAGGCGTTATATGGAATCTCTGTCTTCCTATGCGAGACAGTTCCTGGGCCAGATGGAGAAGCCCGATGTAGAGTCCATTGAGGGCCTGCCTCCGGCTATATCCATTGACCAGAAGTCTACCAACCGCAATCCCCGTTCTACTGTGGGGACGGTGACAGAGATTTATGATTATTACCGCCTGCTGTATGCCCGGGTAGGGATCCCCCATTGCCCTAAATGTGGCAAGGAGATTAAGCGGCAGACGGTAGACCAGATAACAGATGAGATCATGAAGCTGCCGGAGGGGACCCGCCTGCAGCTCTTGGCTCCCATTGTCAGGGGAAGGAAGGGGGAGCATGCCAAAGTCTTTGAATCTGCCCGCAAGAGCGGCTATGTGCGGGTAGTGGCAGACGGCCATCTTTATGATCTGTCGGAGGAGATCAAGCTGGAGAAAAATAAAAAGCACAATATTGAGATCATGGTGGACCGGTTGGTGATCCGGGAAGGAATCAGGAAGCGTCTGGTAGATTCTATTGAAAGTGTGATGAAGCTTTCCGATGGCCTGTTAGTAGTGGATATCCCCGGAGGAGAGCGGATCAATTACAGCCAGAACTTTTTATGCCCGGATTGCGGCGTCAGTATCGAGGAGATCGAACCCAGGATATTTTCCTTTAACAATCCTTTTGGGGCCTGCCCTGTATGCCATGGTATCGGTTTTGAGATGAAGTTTGTGGAAGAACTGCTGGTTCCGGACGACAGCATCAGCCTGGTGGATGGGGCGTTGGCTGTAATGGGGTGGCAGTCTGTACCGGATCCCGGGAGTTATAGCAGATGTATTTTGGAGGCGCTGGCCAAGGCTTATGATTTTGACCTGAACACGCCCTACAGAGACCTGCCGGAGAAGATCCGCCACATTATCATGCACGGCACGGATGGGAGGATTGTGAAAGTTTCTTACAAGGGGCAGCATGGATCGGGGATTTACGATGTAGCGTTTGAGGGAGTGATCCGCAACGTGCAGAGACGTTACCGGGAGTCGGGATCAGATACTGTGAAGAGGGAGTATGAGACTTTTATGAGGATCACGCCCTGCCAGGCCTGTAAAGGGAAACGTCTTAAGCCGGAGGCGCTGGCTGTGACGGTGGGGGACCAGAGCATTGACCAGCTGACGGAGATGTCCATCCAGGACCTAAAGGATTTTATGGATGGGCTGAATCAGACGCTGACGCCCAGACAGCTGGAGATTGGCAAGCTGATATTAAAGGAGATCAACGCCCGCCTTCAGTTTCTGTTGGATGTGGGCCTGGATTATCTGTCCCTGGCCCGGGGAGCGGGGACATTATCCGGCGGGGAAGCCCAGCGGATCCGTCTTGCCACCCAGATAGGCTCCGGGCTGGTAGGCGTAGCCTATATTTTAGATGAGCCCAGCATCGGGCTGCATCAAAGGGACAATGATAAGCTGATCCAGACACTGGTCAAGCTGAAGGACCTGGGCAATACTCTGATCGTGGTAGAGCATGATGAGGATACCATGTATGCTGCAGACCATATTGTAGATATCGGCCCGGGGGCCGGTTCCCATGGAGGCGAGGTGATCGCCCAGGGAACCGTAAAGGATATCATGAAGAGCAAAGATTCCATTACGGGGGCTTATCTCAGCGGGAAGCTGCGGATCCCCGTGCCGGAGAGGCGAAGGAAGCCTGCCGGCTGGCTGACTGTCCGGGGAGCCAGAGAAAATAATCTGAAAAACATCACGGTTAAATTTCCGCTGGGTGTTTTCACCTGTGTTACCGGAGTATCCGGTTCTGGGAAAAGTTCCCTGGTTAATGAGATTTTATACAAAGCTCTGGCGAGAAACCTGAACCGGGCAAGGTGCATTCCCGGTAATTACAGATCCATTGAGGGCATGGAGCAGCTGGATAAGGTGATCGCTATTGACCAGTCCCCGATAGGACGGACACCCCGGTCTAATCCGGCTACCTATACAGGGATGTTTGATATGATCCGGGACCTCTTTGCTTCTACGCCGGATGCCAAGGCGAAGGGGTATAAGAAGGGGAGGTTTAGCTTCAATGTGCGAGGCGGGCGGTGCGAGGCCTGCAGCGGAGACGGCATTTTGAAGATTGAAATGAATTTTCTGCCGGATATTTATGTGCCCTGCGAGGTGTGTGGAGGGAAGCGTTACAATAGAGAGACGCTGGAAGTAAAATATAAGGGGAAAAATATTTTTGATGTGCTGGATATGACAGTTGAAGAAGCAATGACCTTTTTTGAGCCGATCCCATCCATCCGGAGAAAGGTAGAGACCCTCTATGACGTAGGATTATCCTATATTAAGCTGGGACAGCCATCTACGACTTTATCGGGTGGAGAGGCCCAGAGGATTAAGCTGGCCACGGAGCTGAGCCGGCGCAGTACGGGCAAGACGGTATATATTTTGGACGAGCCTACGACAGGACTTCATTTTGCAGATGTGCATAAGCTGACAGAGATTTTACAGCGACTGGCGGAGGGAGGCAATACGGTAATTGTGATTGAGCATAATCTCGATGTGATCAAGACGGCAGATTATATTATTGACATCGGTCCGGAAGGGGGAGACCGGGGAGGTACGGTCATTGCTGCAGGAACCCCGGAAAAGGTGGCTAAGAATGAGAGATCATATACCGGGATATACATTGATAAGATGCTGAGAAAGGAGCAGCCATGAGCGGAACAGAGCATTCCTTTTTTGCCATGATGAGCCGGATGAAGTATATTAACCGCTGGGCTTTGATGCGCAATTCTGTAGAGGAAAATATCAGTGAGCATTCCCTGGAGGTGGCTATGCTGTCCCATGGACTGGCAGTGCTGGGGAATCTTCGCTTGGGAAAGGAGTACGATCCGGATCATGTTGCAGTTCTGGGAATGTTCCATGATTGTACGGAGATCATTACCGGGGATATGCCCACGCCGATCAAATACCAGAATGAACAGATCCAGTCTGCCTATAAGCAGATAGAAAAAGGAGCGGCCTACCGTCTGTTGAACATGCTCCCTAAGGACCTGCAGGAGGAATATAGGAAGGTATTAATTCCCCGATCAGAGGAGGAGCAGGCCTGGAAGCTGGTGAAGGCGGCGGATAAGCTTTCTGCCCTGATCAAGTGCATTGAGGAGGAAAAGGCAGGGAATCAGGAATTCCGCAGCGCCAAAGTGTCGTTGGAAAAAAGTCTCAGGGAATTGGAATGCCCTGAGGCCGATCTGTTTTACCAGGAATTTCTATCTTCTTATTATCAAACTTTGGATGAATTGCAGGTTGCAGGACAGCGCAGTATGTGCTAACATAATTCTGATTAGATTGATATAAAATGCTTTGGCGTAGAGGGTCAGAATGAAAGAAGAATTTGAGATATATGCCGGATTTGCTCCGGTCTATGATACGTTCATGGACAATATCCCCTATGATGCCTGGTTTGCCTATTTGAAAGGGCTGCTGGAGGAGTTTGGAGTGCATCAGGGCCTTGTGCTGGAATTGGGCTGCGGGACCGGAAATATGACGAATCGGCTTGCAGAGGCAGGTTACGATATGATTGGCCTGGACCTGTCCGGAGAGATGCTGGAAGAAGCAAGGGAAAAATGTCCTTCCCAGGTGCTGTTTCTGCAGCAGGATATGCGGGAAATGGAACTCTATGGGACGGTGAATGCTATCGTCTGCGTCTGTGACGGGATGAACTATCTGCTGGAGACCGAGGATCTGCAGAAGGTATTCCGAAAAGCCAATAATTATCTGGAGGCGGGAGGCGTCTTTATTTTTGATATGAAGACGCGCCATTTCTATCGGGATATTCTGGGAGACCGCCTGATCGGAGAGAATCGGGAGGACGCCAGCTTTCTCTGGGAGAATGTGTTTCATCCGGATACGGATATCAATGAATATTTGCTGACGATCTATCAATTGGCCGATAGGAAAAGAGATCTGTTTTCCAGGAGTGAGGAGCTTCATTATCAGCGCGCTTATGATCCGGCGACTGTTATCCGCCAGATGGAGGCGGCAGGGATGGAATTGGCAGCAGTCTATGACGCATTTACCAGAGAGCCTCCCCGTTCTGACAGTGAGAGAGTATATTTTATTGCCAGAGAAGGTTATCAGGAAGGGAAATATTACAATGAAAAATGATCATATTGTCCGGGCAATGGCAGCAGATGGGCAGCTTCGGCTCTTTGCCGCAACTACCCGTGAGCTGGTGGAAGAGGCCAGAAGCATACATAATACCAGTCCCGTGGCAACAGCAGCCCTGGGAAGGCTTTTAACGGCAGGGAGTATGATGGGTTGCATGATGAAGGGAGACAGGGATAAGCTGACGCTTCAGATCGAATGTGGAGGGCCGATTGGAGGGATTACCGTTACGGCAGATTCTCAGGCTAATGTGAAGGGATATGTAAACCACCCTGAGGTGATGCTTCCCCCCAATGACAAGGGAAAGCTGGATGTATCTGGCGCTCTGGGGCCGGGCTTCCTCAATGTGATCCGGGATATTGGCATGAAGGAACCCTATAATGGACGGATCCATCTGGTATCCGGGGAGATTGCCGAAGATTTGACATATTATTATGCTATATCTGAACAGATACCATCCTCTGTGGGTTTGGGCGTGCTGATGGAGAGAGACAATCATGTCCGGCAGGCAGGAGGTTTTATCATACAGGTTATGCCCTTTGCCCGGGAAGAGGTGATTGATGGGCTGGAGGAGAGACTGAAGGGGATCCGCTCCGTCACCAGCTTTTTGGAGGAAGGGAAGACGCCGGAGGACATGATAGAAGTTCTGGCCGGGGAATTTGGTATAGAGATATTGGATACTATTCCTACACAATATTTCTGTGATTGCTCCAGGGAGAAGGTCTCCCGGGCGGTGGCAAGCATCGGAAGGAAGGACCTGCAGGAGATGGCGGACAGTGGAGAACCTATTGAGGTGAACTGCCAGTTCTGCGGTTCCCACTATCAGTTTGGGACAGAGGATTTAAAAGCAATGCTTAGGTAAGGATGTGTATAATTTATGAAAGACCTTATAAAAAAGCTGATGAAAAAGGAAATGAACATATGGGCAGCCTGCGTGGTTATCTTGTTGGGCGTGATCTTTCTGTGGATGGCCGCCGATTATCATGAGACTACCTCTGCTACGGCAGTGGGCACAGTTAATGTGAGCGGCTATCTGAACGTGCGCAAGGGTCCGGGCAAGAAATATGCCTGCCTGAAGTCAGGAGGCACTAAGGTAACCCTGGCGAATTCTGCCCAGGTGACAATTCTCGCCAAAAATAAAAAATGGTACAGGATCCGTTTTAAATATAACAGCAAAAAATTAGAAGGCTATGTACGCTCCCGGTATCTTTCCGTACTCAGCGGGAATGTGTGCACCCAGGTGACAGGCGTAGTCAGTCCGAGCGCAGTTGTGGTGCGGACGAAAGCGGGAAAGAATACAAAGGTTCTGAAGGATGGCCTTACTACAGTGAAGTTGTTAAAGAAAACAAAAATAAGAGTTCAGAAGGAGGCAGTGGCTTCCGGAATGAAGTGGTATCAGGTATCCTTTACATATGGAAAAAAGGTCAGGGAGGGCTATATCAGGGCAGATCGGGTATCTATCGACTATTCCACAGCGATACCAGGCCTGATCAGGACTTCCGGCACCGTCTTCCTGCGGAAGGAAGCGGGAAAGGTTACTACAGTTAAGGTGAATAATAGCCCGATTACGATGATCAACGGCTCCCAGGTATTGCTGGTAAAGGAAAAGACCGTGAACGGCGTAAAATATGTGAAGCTGGAGGTAACGATCAACGGGAAAACATACCGGGGATATGTGGCTGCAAATCTGGTCCGTTTTCAACAGGTAGAGCTGGAGAAACCGGAAGCTACGCCTACGCCCACACCGGAACCGGAGCCAAGTCCGGAGGAGATTCCGGAAGCTACGCCTGCGCCCACGCCAGAACCGGAAGAGACGAAGGAACCGGAGGCTTCTAAGAAGCCACTTACAACGGCGCAATTCAAAAAGCAATTAAAGAAGGAGGGCTTTCCGGCAGATTATATTACAGAGCTGATGGCTCTGCACGAAACGTATCCCAATTGGGAATTTAAGGCATACAAGACAGGACTTGACTGGTCTGCCGCCGTGGCGGCGGAGAGCAAGGTAGGGCTGAACCTCCTCAGCAATGGTAAATCACCAGACTGGAAATCTCTCGAGCAGGGAGCTTACGACTGGATGAAAGATGAATATATCCCTTATGATGGCTCTACCTGGGTGACGGCATCTTCCAAGGCGGTCCAGTATTATATGGACCCCAGGAACTTCCTGGACAGTAAGAGCATCTTCCAGTTTGAGAATCTGGAATATCAGAGTAATACACAGAATCAGGACGGAGTAGAGAATGTATTAAAAAATACGCCGATGCATATGTCTTCCTATAGTTATACAGGCGATGACGGCGCATCCTGCGATATCACGTATTCCCAAACCTTTATGAAGGCGGCAGAGGATTCCGGGGTAAGTCCGTACCATCTGGCGTCCCGGGCCAAGCAGGAAGTGGTGACGGGCAGTGAGAGCATGAGCGCTTCTGTGTCAGGCACGGTAGTGGGGTATGAGGGAATATACAACTTTTATAATATTGGCGCTTATCACAGTACGCAGCCAGGAGGAGCGATAGCCAATGGGCTTTCCTGGGCAAGCAAAGGAAATACATACAACAGGCCGTGGACCAGTCCCTACAGATCCATTGTGGGAGGCGCCCAGTACATTGGCAGCAACTATATCAATGCAGGGCAGAGCACCCTTTATCTGCAAAAGTTTAATGTGACCTCCTACCGGACGTATGACCATCAATATATGGCAAATATAGAGGCTCCCAGCAGTGAGGCTTATAAGACAGCAGAGGCATATGGTTCAAGTAAAGAAAATATGGACATTATATTTACGATACCCATTTATAACAATATGCCGCAGAGTCCCTGTCCGGTGCCCTCCGGAGGCGCCAATCCCAATAATTACCTGAAGACGCTTAGTGTCAAAGGCTATGACTTGGATGTGTCTTTCCGGAAGGGGGATGACGGAAGCAAGTTATACACTCTTACGGTAGAGAATGATGTAAAGAGTATTACGATCAAAGCAACGGGGATCAGTTCTCTGGCAAAGGTATCGGGAACCGGTCAGAAGAAGCTTAAGATAGGGAAAAAGAAATATACGATTAAGGTGAAGGCGCAGAGCGGCGCTGTCAGGAAATATAAGCTGCAGGTGACCAGGCTAAAGAAATCCCAGGAATAAGAGAAAAAGGGAGGTTAGTGGCAGATGATGCGCAAAGGGAGAAAAAGAAACTGGATTCCGGCTAAAGGGATCTGGAAGCTTCTGGGGATTCTGTTCCTGCTCCTTGTGCTGGTCTGTCAGAACGGCAGCTATGCCAGGGCGGCGGGGGCCAGGATCCGCATAGAGGCCAGCCAGGATACTGTCACAGTGGGGGAACGCTTCTATCTGATCATCACGGTAACCTCCTCCCAGCCAATGAACGGTTTTGAAGGGCATTTTTCCTACGACAGCAGGATCATGAAATATATCACAGGAGGGAACGTGGCCAGTGGAAATGATAATGAGTTCCATATCTCCGATCGGAACCGGGAGGAGGAGGCCTATGAATTAAAGTATTCCATCTGCTTTTACGCCAGGAAGAAAGGAGATTGCGGGATTACTCTGTGCCAGCCTTACGGGGCATATCTGGCTGAGGATTCCAGTAAGATGTCTGTTGCCAGTAATGAATTGAATCTGGTGATCCATGGGAAAAAGGGAGCCGCTGCGCCATCCTCATCGGCAGAAGGCGCCGGGGAAGAGGAAGAGCCGCCAGCAACGGAGGAACCAGAGAAAAAGCCGGCTGGTAAGAAGGACCAGGGGAAAAACAATTCTTCTGAAGATGAGAAATATGCCGGCTCCAGTTACCTGAAGACATTGAAAATAGAGGGGATGGAGATAACGCCCAGCTTCCGTCCCAATCTTTTCAAATACAGTGGGATCTATGAAAGTGATCAGACAGTTTTGGGCATGGTATGCGAAAGCCAGGATCCTCAGGCAAAAATTGTTGTGAAGGGGAATGAGCAGTTGGCAGAAGGGCGGAATGTGATCCGCATTGTGGTCCGTTCTACCCGGAATGAAAAGACGGTATATCAGCTCACAGTGGATCGCCATCCTCCGGCCGGGGGAGATACTGCCCCAGCTACTGCCTCAGCAGCGGCGGGGAACGACCAGGAGAAGGAGGACTCTCTTCAGGAAGAGAGTGGCAGCGGCCAATGGGATTCTCAGGCGGTTCAAAATTCTCTGACGATTCAGAAGCAGAAATACTGGCTGGTCTTGCTATTGGCGGTCTGCGGACTGCTGCTTCTGGCCCTTCTGGCATTGTATCTGCGTTTCCGGGCCTATCGAAGGGAATTAGAGCTGATCTGGGAGGAAGAAGATTTGAGAGAAGAGCTGGAAGAAGGTTCGGAAGAAGATCTGGAAGAAGATCTGATAGAAGAGGAAGATCTGATAGAGCAGGAAGAGGGGCCGCCAGAACGACCAGAGGAGCGAAGGCGTGTAATGAGCCGTTTGGAGAGAGAAGCCATGGAGGAGGATCCAAGGCGGGGCTACTGGGAGGAAAGCTCTTGGGAAGAGAAAGATAAAGAGGAATGATGAGTATAGAAAAGGCTTGAAAACAGGAGGAAAACGAAATGAAAAGTCGTTTCACAAAAAGTGCAAAAAAAGTATTAGAGAGCGCCCAAAGGACAGCCGGTGAACTGGGACACAATTATGTGGGGACGGAACACCTTCTGCTGGCGTTAATTAAAAATAGCGGTGTGGCGGCAGAGGTATTGCGGGAAAATGGAGTGACAGAAGAAAAGATCCTGGATCTGGTCAATGAACTGATGTCCCCGAATGGGGCGGTCATGCTTCATGAGAAGGAGGAATTTACCCCCAGGGCGCGTAAGATTATAGATAACGGTGTAATAGAGGCAGAGAAAATGGGAGTGTCTCAGACAGGGACAGAACACTTGCTGCTGGCTATGCTGAAGGAGAATGACTGTATTGCCGTCCGCCTTCTCAACAGTAAGGGGATCAATGTGCAGAAGCTGTATGTGGATGCGCTGACCGCTACGGGACAGGATATGACCAGCGCCAAGAATGATTATATGATGCAAAAGGGGAGAAAAAATAAATCAACTACCCCCATGCTGGATCAGTATAGCAGGGACCTGACAGCTCTGGCCAAGGAGGGAAAGCTGGATCCAGTGATTGGAAGAGACAGGGAGATTGGGCGGATCGTTCAGATACTGAGCCGGCGCACCAAGAATAATCCCTGCCTGATCGGCGAGCCAGGCGTGGGTAAAACAGCGGTGGTGGAAGGGCTGGCGCAGAAAATCGTATCGGAGGATATTCCGCAGCTTCTCCGGGATAAACGGGTATTAACTCTGGATCTTTCAGGAATGGTGGCAGGTTCCAAATACCGCGGTGAATTTGAAGAGAGAATCAAGCGTTCTCTGAAAGAAGTGCGGCAGAGTGGGAATATCCTTCTCTTTATTGACGAGATCCATACTATCATCGGTGCGGGCGGAGCAGAAGGGGCGATAGATGCCGCCAATATTTTAAAGCCTTCCCTGGCCCGGGGAGAGATTCAGCTGATCGGAGCTACTACGCGGGAAGAATATCGGAAATACATTGAAAAGGATGCGGCTTTGGAACGGCGTTTTCAGTCGGTTGTAGTAGAGGAGCCTTCCGAAGAGGAGACAATATCTATTCTGAAAGGGCTGTTAGAGCGTTATGAGGAGCATCACCATGTAAAAATTACAGAGGCGGCTATCCTGGCAGCCGTGAAAATGTCAGAGCGTTACGTAAACGACCGTTTCCTGCCGGATAAAGCGATTGATGTGATCGATGAGGCGGCGGCAAGGGCAAGCCTGAGCAAATATATCCCGTCTCCCCAGCTGAGGGAAATGGAAGAGGAAATGATACGCCTGGAGCAGAAAAAGGAAGACGCTATCCGTTCAGAGAATTATGCAGAGGCTGGGGCGCTGAAGAGGCAGCAGGAAGAATTGTCCGTTTCCATGGAGAAGAAACGCAGAGAACTGGATGCTGAGCGGATGCAGGAGGACCTAAGGGTGACAGAGGCAGAGGTTGCCACCGTGATTGCCGACTGGACCAAGATACCGGTGCAGAAGCTGCAGGAGGAAGAAACCCAGCGTTTGAGAAAGTTGGAAGAAATCCTGCATCAGAGAGTAGTGGGACAGGAGGAAGCGGTACAGGCAGTAGCCAAGGCGATCCGCAGGGGGAGAGTAGGTTTGAAGGACCCCAATCGTCCGATTGGTTCCTTCTTATTCCTGGGGCCTACTGGCGTGGGCAAGACGGAGCTTTCCAAGGCATTGGCAGAAGCTGTTTTCGGCAAGGAAAATGAGATCATCCGTGTTGATATGTCAGAATATATGGAAAAGCATAGTGTGTCTAAAATGATCGGTTCCCCTCCGGGCTATGTGGGGTATGAAGATGGCGGACAGCTGAGTGAGAAGGTGAGAAGGCATCCGTATTCCGTAATCTTATTTGATGAGATTGAGAAGGCGCATGCAGATGTGTTTAACATTCTTCTGCAGATTCTGGAAGATGGCCATGTCACCGATTCCCAGGGAAGAAAGGTGAGCTTTAAAAATACCATTATTATTATGACCTCCAACGCAGGAGCGCAGCAGATCATTTCTCCCAAACATTTAGGCTTTGGAACCAAAGAGGATGAGGCGGCAGATTATAAGAAAATGAAGGACAGCGTTATGGAAGAGGTCAAGAGGCTGTTCAAACCGGAGTTTATCAACCGGATCGATGAGATTCTGGTTTTCCATACTTTGACGCAGGAGAATGTTCAGGACATCGTGCGGATTATGATAAAAAATTTGGCAAAAAGGACAGAAGCGCAGATGAGTATTACTTTGGAGGTAAGCGACAGGGCTATAGAGCATTTGGCGAAAGCAGGATTTGATAAAAGCTATGGAGCCCGCCCTGTCCGCCGGGGGATCCAGACACAGGTAGAGGATCAATTGGCGGAGCGTATTCTGGAAGGGGAGATTGCTGCAGGAGACCGGGTGTACGTAGATGTTTCAGAAGAAAAGATTATTTTTTCCAAAGACAGATAGTAGAAATAAAATAGAATTTATGATATTCTGTAAATAAGATTTTTAGCGCTTGTAAACTAAGGTAAGAAAAGATTTCACCAAACACAGGAGGAAAAATCATGGCAGTTATCGATGAATTAATTCGTAAAGAAGGAAACGGAACACTGAGTTTTGGAAATTATGAATTGGATTCCAAGAAGAAGTTATCGGACTTTGAATACGAAGGAGATTTATATAAGGTTAAGACCTTTAAAGAGATTACTAAGCTGGAGAAAAATGGTCTATTTATCTATGAGTCCGTACCGGGAACAGCGGTGACGGGGCTGCAGGCAGATGACAGGGGAATCCGTTTTTCTGTGGAGGGCTGGGAGGATGCTTCCATTACCTTGGAGCTGGAGCCGGAGCAGGAGTATAAGGTGTTTGTGGACAATATCAATGTAGGCAAGATGAAGACAAATCTGGGAGGGAAGCTGAATATCAGTGTAGAGTTAAGTAAGGGGCAGGTTTCTGACATTCGGGCAGAGAAGATTTGATCCATGGCAAAGTCAAAAAATAAGAGTATTTTCTTTTGCAGGGAATGTGGTTATGAATCCAGTAAATGGCAGGGACAATGTCCCAGCTGTAAAGAATGGGATACCTTTGTTGAGGAACCGGTGATAAAGGCGTCCGGCGGCAGAACGGTGGTACGGGGGGAGGCGAAGGAACCCTCCCGGCTTTCGGAGGTCCGTCTGGAAGAGGAGACCAGGATCCATACTCAGATCGGTGAGCTGGACCGGGTATTGGGGGGAGGGATCATTGTAGGGTCTCTTGTATTGGTAGGCGGAGATCCGGGGATTGGCAAATCCACTCTCCTGCTGCAGATGTGCCGGAATCTGGTGGCAAAGAACTGTAAGGTACTATATGTATCTGGTGAAGAATCTGTCCGGCAGATTAAAATGCGGGCAGATCGGCTGGGAAGCTTTGAACAGGAGCTTTTGTTATTGAGCGAGACGGATCTGGATATTGTAGCGGATACGATTGCCCGCCTGAAGCCCGATGTTGTTATCATTGATTCTATCCAGACTATGTATCGGGAGGAGATTGGTTCCGCGCCGGGCAGTGTCAGCCAGGTACGGGAGACTACCAGTACATTGCTGCGGCTGGCAAAGGGGATGGCAATCTCTGTCTTTATCGTAGGTCATGTGACGAAGGAGGGAGTGGTAGCCGGGCCACGTGTATTGGAACATATGGTGGATACCGTATTATACTTTGAGGGAGACGGGGGAGCCGCCTATCGTTTCCTTCGCAGCGTGAAGAACCGCTTTGGTTCCACCAATGAGGTGGGCGTATTTGAGATGCGGGGAAACGGGCTGGCAGAGGTTGCGAACCCTTCAGAATATATGCTTCAGGGGAAACCGGAGAATGAGCCGGGATCAGTAGTTGCCTGTTCCATGGAGGGCACCAGGCCGATCTTGGTAGAAGTACAGGCATTGATCTGCCAGACGAATTTCAATATGCCCCGCAGGACGGCAGCCGGAACAGATTATAACAGAGTCAGCCTGCTGATGGCGGTCATTGAAAAACGTCTTGGAGTCCGAATGTGTGATATGGATGCATACATTAATGTGGCGGGAGGAATGCGTATCAATGAGCCCGCTTTGGATCTGGGGATTGTCACGGCGATCTTGTCCTGCTATCGGAATCAGTCCCTGGACAGCCAGACGATCTGTTTTGGGGAGGTAGGGCTGGTAGGAGAGGTACGCGCTGTGAATATGGCGGAACAGAGGGTGCTGGAGGCTGCGCGTCTTGGGTTTGAGAGGTGCATTCTTCCGGAAGTGAACCGCAGGCAGCTGGAACTGTCGCAGGAACAGTTGAACGGTCTGCGTTTGATCGGGGTAAACAATGTACATGAATTGTTGGAGGTAATGTAGGATGGGAATGAGAGAAACAGAAGATGCAACAGGGGTGATCTTAGAACGGATGGAGAATTCTTTGTGCAGTATGGAACAGATGGCTTTTGATTCTATTAATATCACAGATAAGCTTCTGATGTTAATGAACACGGCAAGGGAGCAGGTCGCGATGATGGCAGGGGAATCTCAGTCCCAAAGGGAAGAGGCCTATGCGGCGGTCAATGCAACCTTTGACCAGCTTTTAGAAACTGCTTTTCTGGTCAATAATATAGCCCATGGGCTGGATCAGGAGAGTAATTACCAAAGAGACACCACAGAGAAGATCAGCCAGATCATAGATTTTCTATATGGGATGGCAGATATGGGAGCGGAAGGTTAAGAATCCTTCTGCTCCCTCTCTTCTTTCTCCGTGTTCTGCGAGCCTGCCTTACCTTTTCCCTTAGGAGGCCTGGGTCCCATATATTGATAAAAATAGGTTTTGATCATCCCATTATATATCTTACGGTTCTTATCTGCTTTTCTTCCAATATAACGCTCTGCCTGGTCGAAGGCTGTGATCAGATACCAGGACCAGCTGTCCAGCTGGGAGAATACTTCTCCGATCTCCCGGTAGAGGGCGGGCATATCTTGTCCATCGGATAAACGCTGCCCATAAGGTGGATTGGTAATAATGAATCCATATTTTTTCCGGTGGCTCAGCTGGGACACCGGCCTTTGCTGGAAATGGATCAGGTGGTCTACCTCTGCCAGGCGGGCATTTTCCATCGCAGCCCGGATCGCATTATTGCTGATATCATAACCCTGGATATCCATAGAATCAGCAAGAGAAGGATCTCGGATAATATTGCTTTCTGCCTCATCAATAGCTTCATACCAGCATTTGCGGGGGATCAGGTGGTCCCACTCTTCACTGGTAAAGGAACGGTTCATGCCGGGGGCGATGTTGGCGCCGATCAGAGCCGCCTCAATGGGAAAGGTACCGCTGCCGCAGAAGGGGTCTACCAGAATACGGTCTTTCTTCCAGGGAGTAAGCAGAATGAGAGCGGCAGCCAGGGTCTCTTCGATAGGCGCCTTTACCGTTGCCTGGCGGTAGCCTCTCCTGTGGAGGGCTGCGCCGGAAGTATCTAATCCGATCGTCACTTCATCCTTTATTATCGTCAGGCGCAGGGGGAAATCCGCCCCATTTTCCGGGAACCAGTCCAGATGATAGCTCTGTTTAAGACGCTCTACAATTGCTTTTTTTACAATAGATTGAATATCCGGAGCGCTGAAAAGCCTGCTCTTAACAGAGGTCGCTTTTGCCACCCAGAATTTACCATTTTCCGGGATAAAGTCTTCCCAGGGCAGTGATTTAGTCTCTTCAAAAAGCTGGTCGAAGCTGGCCGCCTGAAAGCTGCCAATCCTGATCAGGATCCGCTCTGCTGTGCGGAGAAAAATATTGCTGCGGCAGACGGCATCCCAGCCGCCGCAGAAGGTCACCTTACCATCCTCTACTTTTATGATCTCATATCCCAGTGACAGGATCTCTTTTTTTAGTACGGCCTCCAGGCCAAAATGGCATGGGGCGATCAATGTAAGCTGCTCCAAAATAAAACCTCCCTATGTAAAGAATACTCTCTTAGTATAAAGAAGATGGAAAAGAAACTCAAGAACAAATATGGGGGGGGATCCGGAAGATAAGATTCCTAGTGTTTTTTTCCAGGAGATAGGCTATAATTAAGTGAAGTAATAAAATAAAGAGTTCTGGAATGGGGATTAGAATGAAAAAACTTCTGATTTATTTAAAGGATTATAAAAAAGAGTGTATATTGGGACCCTTATTCAAATTGCTGGAGGCTGGCTTTGATCTGATCGTACCTCTGGTGATGGCAATGATCATAGACCGGGGGATTGCTGCGGGCAACACTCCTTTTATCTGGCAAATGGGTCTGGTATTGCTGCTTCTCGCAGTTATTGGATTGACCTGTTCCATAACGGCGCAGTATTTTGCCGCCAAAGCAGCGGTCGGCTTTGCTGCAAAATTACGTCATGGTGTGTTTGCCCATATTGAAACCCTGTCCTTTCGGGAAATGGACGAGATCGGCGCCTCCACGTTGCTCACCAGGCTGACCAGTGATATCAATCAGGTTCAGGCGGGAACCAACATGGCGCTCCGTCTCTTCCTCAGGTCTCCGTTTATTGTCCTGGGAGCCGGGATCCTGGCATTTACCATTGATGTCAAAATGGCATTGGTCTTTGTGGTAGTCATCCCCCTGTTAGCGCTCGTAATCTTTGGGATTATGCTGGTCACCATGCCTATGTATAAGAAGGTGCAGTCCTTCCTGGACCAGCTTTTGGGCACTACCCGGCAGAACCTGAGCGGGGTCCGCGTGATCCGGGCCTTTAATAAGGAGGCCAGCCAGATTGCCCGGTTTGGTGAAGAAAATGACAGATTGACAAGGATGCAGCTTTTTGTGGGGAAGATCTCAGCCTTATTAAATCCGGTTACTTATATTATGATCAATGGCGCATTGGTGGCGCTGATCTGGACCGGGGCAGTCCGGATCCATTTGGGAGATCTGTCCCAGGGACAGATTATCGCACTGATCAATTATATGTCTCAGGTATTGATTGAATTGGTCAAACTGGCGAATACTATTATTCTTACTACAAAATGTGTGGCCTGCGGCAATCGGATACAAAGTCTCCTGGAGGTGGAGGGAAGCATAAAGCAGGAATCAGGAGAAAAGCCTACTGGAAGCAGAGATTTTGCTGATCGGAGAGGAGACGGAGAGGGCGCTGAAGTGGAGTTTCAGGATGTGAGCCTGACCTATCAGGAGGGAGGCGAGCCGGCATTGGAACACATTTGTTTTACGGCAGCCAGAGGGCAGATCATTGGTGTGATCGGAGGAACAGGCGCCGGCAAATCTTCCCTGGTTCATTTGATCCCCCGTTTCTACGATGCCACGGAGGGCAGTGTTAAGATCAATGGAAGGGATGTGAAAAGCCTTGCGGTGGACGAGCTCCGCCAACGGATTGGCATTGTGATGCAGCGGGCGGTTCTGTTTCAGGGAACGATCCGGGAAAATATGCGCTGGGGAAAGGGAGATGCCACGGAGGAGGAAATCCTTCAGGCGTTAGAGCTGGCCCAGGCGTCAGAGTTTGTCTTCCAGAAGGAGGAGGGGCTGGACTACCAGATCGAGCAGGGAGGCAGGAACCTTTCTGGAGGCCAGAGGCAGCGGCTGACTATTGCAAGGGCATTAGTACGCCGCCCGGAGATCCTCATATTGGATGACAGCGCCTCTGCATTGGACTTTGCTACAGATGCCCGGCTGCGTAAGGCGTTGCAGAATCTGCCTTATCGTCCTACGGTGTTTATCGTATCCCAGAGGACCTCTTCCATCCAGCATGCGGATCAGATTCTAGTACTGGATGACGGGGAGCTGGTGGGGATCGGAACTCATCAGGAGTTGTTGAAGCGCTGTCAGGTCTATCAGGAGATTTATGGATCTCAATACAAGGAAGAGGAGGAATAAAATATATGACTCAGGGTAAGGAGCTTCAGGATCAATACGGACAGAAGCAGACACTGGGGAAGGTTCTGCGTTATATTAGAAAATACCTTGTTTTGGTGATATTTTCCCTGATCCTGGCCGTGGTAACAGTGGCGTCTACGCTGTATCTGCCGGTGCTGACCGGAGATGCAGTGGATCTGATGGTTGGGAAGGGAAATGTAGATTTTAGCGGGGTATGGGTACTGGGGCGGAAAATGATTATTGTCCTGGCGGTCACCGGTATCTCCCAATGGCTGATGAACATCTGTAATAATCACATTACCTATCGGGTGGTGCAGGACATCAGGAGGGATGTTATGGAACGGCTCCAGATACTGCCTCTGAAGTATCTGGACAGCCATCCCTCGGGGGATATTGTGAGCCGTGTCATCGCAGACGTAGATCAGTTTGCAGATGGCCTGTTGCTAGGTTTTACCCAGGCATTTACCGGAGCCATGATGATATTGGGAACTCTGTTCTTTATGCTGGGGATCAATGTGTGGATTACATTGGTTGTGGTATTGATCACCCCTCTGTCCTTTTTTGTGGCCAGCTTTATTGCCCGGAGAACATATGCCATGTTCCAGCTCCAGTCCCGTACCCGGGGGGAGCAGACGGCTTTTTTAGAGGAAATGGTGGAGAACCAGAGAGTAGTCCAGGCATATGGACATGAAAAAGAGGCTCTGGAGAAATTTGACGAGATGAACCGCCGGCTGGAGAAATATTCTCTCCGGGCTACCTTTTTTTCATCTACTACTAATCCTGCCACCCGTTTTGTAAATAATCTGGTGTATGCGGGGGTGGGGCTTACAGGAGCTTTCTTTGCCCTGCGCGGCCACCTGACAGTAGGGATGCTGTCCGCTTTTCTGAACTATGCCAATCAGTATACGAAGCCGTTTAATGAGATATCCGGAGTGGTCACGGAATTACAGAATGCTATTGCCTGCGCCGCCCGGGTCTTTGCGCTGATGGAAACAGAACCGCAGATACCGGACAAGGAGGATGCCGCCCGGCTGCAGAATGTACAGGGCAATGTGGAGTTAAAACGGGTAGCGTTTTCTTATGTGCCCGATAGAAAGCTGATCACGGATTTTACTTTGTCGGTGAAGCCGGGACAGCGGGTAGCTATTGTAGGTCCTACCGGCTGTGGTAAGACGACCGTCATCAATCTGTTGATGCGGTTCTACGATGTTGACCAGGGAGTGATCGCTGTTGACGGCAGGGATATCCGGGATATTACGAGGGAAAGTCTGCGGGGAAATATCGGCATGGTGCTGCAGGAAACCTGGCTGAAGGAGGGGACGGTCCGGGAAAATATAACGATGGGGCGTCCGGATGCCAGCGAGGAAGAAATGATAGCGGCAGCGAAGGCTTCTCATGCCCACAGCTTTATCCGCAGGCTTCCTCACGGCTACGATACTGTGATTAAAGAGGATGGGGATAATCTGTCCCAGGGGCAGAAGCAATTGCTGTGCATTGCCCGGGTCATGCTTTGCCAGCCGCCTATGCTGATCCTGGATGAAGCCACCTCCTCCATTGATACAAGGACAGAGCGGAAGATTCAGGAGGCCTTTTCCGAATTGATGCGGGGAAGGACTAGCTTTATTGTGGCCCACCGCTTGTCTACGATTAAAAATGCGGATATCATTTTGGTGATGAAGGATGGAAATATTATTGAACAAGGCAATCACCGGCAGCTGCTGGAGCAGAAGGGATTTTATTATACCCTTTATAACAGTCAGTTTGCATAAAAGACGCCTGTTGGAGAAAACAGAGAAGGAAGAGGAGTAAGAGAATGCATAAGAAAATGCTGGCTTTGGATCTGGACGGAACATTAACCGATTCCAGGAAAAGGATATCATCCAGGACAAAGGAGGCTCTGATGCAGATGCAGAGAGAGGGACATACACTGGTCCTGGCTTCTGGCAGGCCCACCCAGGGGATACTTCCTCTGGCCGGAGAATTGAAGATGGAGGAATATGGAGGCTACGTATTATCGTATAATGGCGGGCGGATCATGGATTGCCGGACACAAAGCCTGATCTACCAACAGACACTGCCTATGGATATCGTGCCGGAGGTATTTCAGATGGCAGAAAAGCTGGGGATCGGAATGTTATCCTATGAGGGAGACAGTATTATTACCGGAATGCATTACGATGAATATATGGAATTGGAGAAGAATATCAATCATCTTCCGTTGCGGCAGATTCCTAATGTGGGAGAGTATATAGATTTTCCGGTTAATAAATGCCTGGGAACGGCGGAGCCAGAGATAGCGGCTGCGGCAGAACAGGAATATCTTAAGGCATTTGGAGATCGAGCGTCTATCAGCCGCAGTGAGCCTTTTTTTGTAGAAGTGCTTCCCCTTGGGGTTAATAAGGCAACCTCTCTGGAGAGGCTATGCGGGATCACAGGGCATTCCAGAGAGGACCTGATTGCCTGCGGCGATGGGTTTAATGATGTGGATATGGTAGAATATGCAGGTCTGGGGGTCGCCATGGAAAACGCCCAGGAGGCAGTAAAGCGGGTGGCAGATTATATTACAGCTTCTAATGATGAGGACGGAGTGGCGGAGGTTGTGTACCGGTTTATCATCCAAGAAAATAGAACGAATGTTCGAAAAAAGATTGACAATTGAGATTGTGTATGATATGTTTACTTATACATACAATATATATTGACGTGTTCTAATAGCAATAAGGAAAAGTTTTATCAGAAAGGAGGATTTATTATGAGTAGAGAGATTCAGCTTGCCAATAGATTATTTCATATGTTTCAGGATAAATATCATGAAGAAGTGGATGAGATGAAGCTTCATAAACTGATGTATTTGGCGCAGAGAGAGAATCTGGTTCGGACGGATACCCCTCTTTTTGATGAAGCCTTCCGAGGATGGAAATATGGACCGGTATTGAAAAGCGTAAGGGAGGCTTATCGGAAAGAAATCTTTCCAATAGACCATGGGGAAGAATTGTCAGAAGAAGATGAGGCGGTTCTGGAATCTGTGTTTCAAAAATATGGCGAGAAGAGTTCCTGGAGCCTTAGCAGGCTTACTCATGGGGAATATTCCTGGAATCAGTCAAGAAGAGGACTTAATGACAATGATAATGGTGATGAGGAGATCTTATTAGATGATATCCGAAAGGATGCAGAGCGCATTCGGGTAAGAAGAAGGATGAGACGGAGATCAGATATTAAATAATCATGCAAGGGGTGTGGTCAGAATTTCTATTGAGGTGATAAAGGACAGGTTTCTTAAAGAATTTACCTTTCAGCGTCTAACAGAAGAGGAAAGCAATAAAGAGAAGATCACAGATTTTAAATGCGACAGAAATGATCTGTTGGCAAAGCATCTGATTCATTATGCCTGGAAGAAGGATCAGGACGGCGAGACGGCATATTATCTGGTTAAGGATATTTCTGGAAAAGTGGTGTTTTACTTTTCTGTTAAATGTGGGCTGCTGTCCCAAAAGATAGAGGAAAAGTACATAAAATTGCTAGAGTTCATGACAGACAATGTTGAATCCTTTCAAGATTACGATCTCTCTATACTTGCTAAAATCGCAGAAAAACTACAAGTACCCTGTTTCAATATTATTGACAGTATCTATGCATTGCAGGATAAAGCAGAACAATATCAGGAAGATAAAAGGATATCTCAGGGTCTGGATATCATACGTGTGAATCAGACATATTCCGCTATTGAGCTGGTTCAGTTTTGTGCCAATAACAATTACAAATCATATTGGACAGAATTAGCCTATCCATTGCCTATGGGGGTTTGTGTATTTTGGTTTTTTATTGTGCCATTAGTGTTAGAGATTCAGAAGAAAATAGGTTGTCGTTATCTATATTTATTTGCAGCAGATGATACAGAGGATTTGGAGCTATGCAATTACTATAATAACGATTTAGGCTTCAGAAAAGTGGAAGAAATTTCTGTTTTAAAGCCTAGATATGATTATACCTGTATTCCCATGTTTCAGGAGATTAATAACCTGATGAGGATGCGGGACGAGAGAATTTCTTATCTTCTTACAACATCTTCCGGACAGTGAAATCTTCCTAATTGCAAAGCGGCCGTCAGATAGGAAGCCGTACTCCCTTACGCCAAAATCTCCCCCGGTAAATTAATTTCGCTGTCTGACAAGCTATATAGACTGCGGTCTGTAACAGGCGGTCAAAAATAAAACGCCACAGAAAG